>JACDDF010000123.1 GCA_013817135.1 Nitrospirales bacterium | reverse complement strand
GGAGGGTCGGTTCACAATTGACCAAATCCCGCAGGGAACTTATACCTTATTGGTCCGGCATCCGGTGTTGGGTGAACAGCGCCAAGAGGTCACCATAGACGCCCAAGGAGATTTGCAGATGGTATTTAAGTTCGTGGATGAATGAATGCCACCCGAAGCAGGGAATGGGCCTGGGATGTGATAGCCGTCAACACCCGAACCGGGGGTCACAGGGCGGTTGCTTAAAGCCTCCCTGTGCGGGAGGGTTCCATTGCGGGCCAGGACCAGCAGGTTCTTGAAGATCGCTATTATCATAGGGCTCTTCGTTCCCGGTGACCCCATCCTCATAGGAATCTTTGAACATTTCACCCAGGCCTTGCTCAAACTTCCCGTTTCCATTTAAATCAATCCAAAAAAACACCGGGTCGCCAACCGTCAGGACGACCGGAGTGCCAAACTCGTCGAGCCAGACCTTATAGGTTCGACGTGCCGTCATGAAATTAACGGACCCTGAGCCGGTCAGGTCGAACTCCCTGAAAAACATATCGTTACGCCAATCATAGTAGGCATTGATTTCCCGAGGGTCGAATTCATCCGGTTCAACCGGAAGCTTTGCGCGTGGTTGAATCGAGGAAAACGGGGTGGCATTCATCGCCACAGGCTGAACCCAGATGGAGGGTTGGTGATTAGCCGGAGAAGCGAATATAGCCTCCTTAGGGGAAGTGAGATGAAAAGCGCCAAGCAAGGCAATACAGAGAAAGGGAAACGGCGTCATGAATGTTGCTCTTTTCCTCGTCGTTCAGGGAGACTAGCAAAATTGTATTCCTTGCAAGTGCAAAGGCGCAAATTAGGGCGAGAGGCCTTAACTCTTTAATCTTATCCGAAATGCTCGTAGCGCGCTGAAGGATTTCATCAAATTATTCAAATTCGGTTTCATCCCCTTCCAACCCCTATCTCTATTATTCACCACTAGGCTCCTCCCGGCTGGAAAAAATTAAAAGGAATCATCCTACCAATGAAACAGAAATCACGCTTGCTAATGCGTTGGGTGCTTGGCCCGACCGACAGGAAAGAATGGGTATTGCTCTTCGGGATTTGCGGAGTGCTGGGAGGGTGTGCCTCCATAGAATTCCCGGATAGTGCAGAGCAGGGGAGCATCGCATTCAATTGCACCGTGGG
This sequence comes from Nitrospirales bacterium, assembly GCA_013817135.1. Lineage (GTDB taxonomy): Bacteria > Nitrospirota > Nitrospiria > Nitrospirales > UBA8639 > Nitrospira_E. Next base: position 5,587 of record JACDDF010000123.1, on the reverse strand, counting down.
AGATGTGACGCCACATGAAGCCATCGTGTGGATAAAAACCCCCGACGCTCAAACACTGACAATCCAATATTCCGCCGACCCACAGTGGTCCACATTTCAAGAATCCGCGATGGTCTCAACGACTCCGGAAACCGATTTCACTGCACAGATTCCCCTGACTGCTCTGACCCCCAAAACTCGGTATTGGTATCGGAACCTGGTCCCCGGGAAAAATCCCAGTCAGCCCTGCCAATTCCTCACGGCGCCCCTCGCAGAGGATTCCGCAACGATCACTTTTGCAATTAGCGGCGATACGCGCCATAGTTTTCAACCATTTTCAATCATGGAAAGCATGCGCACGGTGAGTCCGGACTTTTTTGTGTTTTTGGGAGACACGATTTACGCGGACAAAGAGACGCCTGCCCGAGAATTATCAGACTATTGGAACAAGTATCGAGAAAACCGTGACGGATTCGCGAAACACCTATTCGCCGAAACAAGTGTCTACGCCATGTGGGACGATCACGAAGTGGACAGTGACTTCACCTCAACGCATCCACTCATGCCTATTGGTCGCCAAGCCTTTTTTACCTACTGGCCCATTCGCCCCTACACGCCGGATGGAACCCGTCTCTACCGGACGTTTCGCTGGGGAAAGGCCGTTGAACTCTTTCTTTTGGATACCCGTCAATATCGGAACCCGGCAACCAACACGATGTTGGGAGCTGATCAAAAACAATGGCTATTGGCACAACTCGCGGCTTCTTCTGCCAGATTTAAATTTATTATCTCCTCAGTTCCCTTTTCCGATCCTCGCGTCGATAAGTGGGGAGAATACCCCGAAGAGCGTGATGAGATCTTGGATTTTTTGAAGAAGCACGACATCACAGGCATCCTTTTTCTTGCCGGAGATGTGCATCATGCAGGGGTGAGCCGAATGCCTGGTTTGACGGACCTCAAGGAATTTATTTTTGGTCCGCTGGCCGCTCCGATGAATGACAAGATTTCCAGCCAGGAGCCACGGTTTGAGTACTTCAATGACGCCTCACGAAATTTTGGAAAAATCACCGTTCATCCAGATGGCTTGAAGCCGTCGGTCCACATAGAGTGGTTTGATGCGAACAGAACATTGCTTCACGAAGTCATCATTGAGGATGATCGGGACCATTCGTTGACCTCCCGGTAAATGAGGTAAGCCATGAAAGCCGTTGGGCTGACTCGATATCTCCCCATCACAGATCCTGAATCCTTAAGAGATGAAGTCTATATTCCGGCAGCATTGGGCGTCCGAGGCGTAATTGCGAGTATCATCTTGTGGATGAACGAAATTGTGGCAAAAAAACCAGTCTCCTTGAGTATGACTCAATCAGCGGCCATACCCCCTGACGGCGACACAGCCTATGAAGCGCTTTTCGAACCGATGGGAATTGCCCAGGACGGACGAACTGACCGAAACCCTTTCTCCCCATCACCGCGGCTCATCTGAAAACCGCCCATGCCAAGATCGAATCAGGGCGCATGATTGGAAAGCTCAGCCTAACCGGCTGGCCTTCTTAGCGGGAATGGGGATACTTCGTTTTGTGGCTGCCATCACAAGCCCGTTCTGGCAACAGACCATGAAGAAATTGATGATAGCCAAGCACACTCGTCCAGACCGCCCCTAACATGTTAGGGTTTTGGTGATGCTCAGCTTAGGTGACTCATGATGCCAGATCCTTCCCATTCATCCTCGTTGAAAACTCCGCCGACATGGCTCTGTGAACTGCCGAAAAAGGATCCCTGGTCGAGGCCATTTGCGGAAAGCCTCTTGACCCACCTGGATCTTTATGAAGGCGCCACAATACTGGATGTGGGGTGTGGGGATGGAATACCCGCCTTTTATCTTGCACATCGGGTTGGATCCGGTGGCCAAATCGTCGGCATTGATGTCAATCACGCGCAACTCATTCGAGCACGCGCCGTTCAGGGACCGTATTTCCCCTGGCTGGAATTTCGTCTTGGGGATGTCCGAACGCTACCACCCGATCTGGGCCAATTCGACCGGATCACGGGCAATCTGTCCTTTATGTTTTTTCGGCCTCACCGCCTGGAAGCTCTTCGGCAATTAGCGAGGTTCCTCAAGCCTGGAGGCCAATTGGTTATCACATTCCCCTCACTCGGAACATTTGATTCATTATGGAAACGCGTGGACGGGGAAATGTCCAGACAAGAGCTCACGAAAGAGCGAGAGAGATTTGCGGACTATCTCGCGGAACGACCCTCGGCGATGGATGCCAGAAAATGGCTGGCAGCCTGCGGGTTGATGAACATTGACGTGGCAGAATATCCCCTGGAAGTACACACCGGCCCAGGCCAAGAGTTTCTTTATCATCCCTTGCTCCGTGGGGGATTTTTGGATGATGTCTATGAATGCTTCACCGATCAAACATTGGCAGATCAATTTATGGATACGATTTCCCGGGACATTCAAAGTTTCGTGCCGCTCTTCGCACAACGCTGTGTCATGGCTGGTTGGTTGCCGGGAAAGTAAGAGTATAAATATCGATGTGTGATTTCCAGCATGTGATCCGGAGCCGAAGGCGAAGGATCTGAGTTTAGGTCGAGAAGTTGAAGGGCTGGGCGAGATTCTTCGTTTCACTCAGAATGACAGAGGAGTCATTTGCGCGGATAACCGATACCAAAGGCACAAGGTATCCGCTAACATATTCCCATGAAAGGCTGTTGAATATTTCAAATATTTTTCCTTTTCAACGACAAATGAGTGACAGCGACCTACCCAAGGAAAATCAGGGAGTGTTCAAAAAGGCTTGTCCAGTCCTGTCCTGAGGCTTCCCGAAGGGAAGGCCGCAGCCGCTTGGACGAACGGAGCACACGGAGGAATACGTGAGCACGGCCAGGCGGAGAGAACGCCGCTGGCAGCATTGTTCAACACTCCCCATGGAGAAAATGGAGCTACAGAGATGGCAGGAGAGTTGACGCCGGATCGAATTATGCAGTTAGGAATGGCCTTCTGGGGCTCCAAGACACTGTTGAGCGCGGTAGAACTCGGCGTGTTCTCCGAACTGGCCAAACAGCCGCTTGACGCCCAGGCCCTACAGGCTCGGCTCGGGCTTCATTCACGCAGTGCGAGGGATTTTTTTGATGCGCTTGTGGCGCTAGGCATGTTGGATCGGCGTAATGGGCAGTATTTCAATACATCAGAGACAGATCTGTTCTTGGATCAAGCCAAACCCACCTATGTGGGAGGATGGCTGGAAATGGTCAATTTTCGCCTGTACCACTTTTGGGGAAACCTGACCGAAGGATTGCGGACCGGCCTGCCGCAGAATGAAGTCAAAGAGGGCAAAAACTTTTTTGAAGATTTGTACAGCGATCCTCAGCGGCTGAAAGCATTTCTCAGTTCCATGACAGGGTTGAGTATGGGGGCGAACAAGAGGATCGCCGCCCAATTTCCGTGGGACCAATACCAAACCTTCATTGATGTCGGATCGGCTCAAGGCGGATTAGCGGTGCAGGTGGCCCTGGCGAATGAGCATATCACGGGCGGAGGGTTTGATTTACTGCCGACTGGCCCGGTTTTTAAGGAATACATCCAATCCTTCGGACTGTCCTCCCGTCTACGATTTCATCCAGGAAATTTCTTTACTGATCCCCTTCCAAAAGCCGAAGTGCTCTCAATGGGCCATATTCTCCACGACTGGAATTTGGAAGAAAAGAAAATGTTGATCGGCAAAGCGTATGACGCATTGCCACCAAACGGTGCCCTGATCATCTTCGAGTCGTTGATCGACGATGAGCGGCGCTCAAACGCCTTTGGTCTCCTGATGAGTTTGAATATGTTAATCGAGTTGCCAGGGGGGTTTGACTATACGGGTGCGGATTGCACCGCCTGGCTGCGGGAAGCCGGATTTCGCAAAACTCGGGTGGAACATTTGATCGGGGCCGATTCCATGGTGGTAGGCCTCAAATAAGATAAGCCTATTTTTCTGGCTCTCTTCCGATTAAATGTAAGGATATCCCTCACGGCACACGAGATGGCGAAATTGATGAAGCCGATCACTCCCGTTCATAAAAATCGTACGATTGTTGTGTGACACAATCCGATAGCTGCCGTGACCGATCCTCAAAACATCGCTGGGTCCGATGTTTCTGCATCACCTCATAGCCACTTCATTTAAACTCATCCCAGGTCCATCCGGCCATTCCGGCGGCACAAATAAACTCTAGCAACACAAAGGTTGTTACGATTTGATAGCAATCCGATTGCTCTTTCATCACATAATCCTATTCCGAAAATCCATCAGAATGCCATATCACACTCCACCTGTTCCAGCGGTTTCAAAGGGAGGAATGGGTCGTTTTAGATTATGAGAAACCGTAGGAAAAACGTAAGCCCCTCACAGTGGCTCATCGTGACAGGAATGTTTATCTTTCTGTGTGCAGGAGGATGGTACGGAATGATTGGGATGCCGGGAAGCAGTTATCAAGGGACATTGCCATTAGCGACCGACGAATTACGTGCTCTGGAGCAGGAACTCCACAGGCACGTGGACATGCTTGGCAGGCAAATCGGAGAGCGCAATCTTTTTCACTACGACAAACTCCTGCTCGCGGCGGAATACATTCGCGCTGAATTCAAAGCGGCCGGATATGATGTTCATCGCCAACAATTCGACGTTTCCGGAAAAATCTGTGAAAATATTGAAGCTGAGGTACGCGGCACGGATCGACGTGAAGACATCCTGGTCATTGGCGCGCATTATGATTCCGTCAAAGGGAGTCCCGGCGCGAATGACAACGGAACCGGAGTCGCCGCGGTGTTGGCCCTGGCCAGGCAGTTCGCCCAATCGCCGGTTTCCCGCACCCTCAGATTTGTGGCGTTCGCCAACGAAGGACCACCATTTTTTTCAAGCACAAAACATGGGAAGCCTGGTGTATGCCCGGCGCAGCCGCGAGCGGAATGAACGCATCGTCCTCATGCTCAGCCTCGAAACCATTGGCTACTACACCGAGACACCGGACAGCCAACGTTACCCACCGCCGCTCAGTCTCATGTATCCGTCAACGGGAAATTTCATCGGGTTTGTGAGCAATCTTTCGAACAGGGATTGGGTACACCGCGCGATTGGTGCCTTTCGACAGCATACCCAGTTTCCCTCAGAAGGCGCCGTCTTGTTTGAATGGATGCCCGGCGTGGGTTGGTCCGATCATTGGGCATTCTGGCAAGAAGGATTCCCAGCCCTCATGGTCACGGATACCGCTCCGTTTCGTGACCCGTTTTATCATACGGCCAACGACACGCCTGATCATATTCACTTTGAGCACTTCGCACGTGTGGTCGCCGGGCTGCAACAGGTGGTCAGAGACGTAGCCAACCAACCTTGAAGAAGGTCATGATGAAATCGAGAACATGGACCAAGCCGGGTAGACCCTGTCCATAGAACACACCATCCTCCCCGGCCCATATTTTCTGGAATTTGTGAAAGCCCAATAATCCTAAAAGTTGGTCGGTGCAATCTTTCCTTAGCGTCCCTTTAAAAAAGGCTCGCGTATAGCATTCTGCCCATTTCCTCCCTACTTTCCCTCACCTCTTTAAGTTATTCACGGA
>JACDDF010000122.1 GCA_013817135.1 Nitrospirales bacterium | reverse complement strand
CTCCGAACCAAAATAGCAGAATCGAATTCACCCAGGAATGTACCTTATGTCCAGTGTTGTCAAAAAGCGGAGGAAGAAAATGCGTAAGCATAAGCATAAAAAACTCCTTCGCCGAATGAAGTTTGCCAAACGTCGTAATTAATTTCCATAGGCGGGATGGTCAAGGGCTTGAATATGACCCAGGGGAAAAAAACTCGCATTCGGGTCCGCTCCTCTTTGTCGTCATATGTTGGAGATCTCTTAATCCCGCCTATGCGAAATAGAATTTCAGATGTTTTAAATGATGAGTCTGTCCTGTTTATTAACTTAACGGATGTGCTGATCAATGACACTGAACATTCTGCGTTTGTGGCTTTAAATAAAAATCAAATCGAATCGGTTATTCAACTCGACTAGCCGCCATTTCGTCATTTCTCTCGCCTTGTCGCACCCTCCGATTGTGAATTGGTGACGTCGCATTCTTACTCTAAACGGATTTCAGCACCTGTTCGTGTAAGGCCATTATGAGCTACCTGTCTCGATTTATTCCATTCCTCCGTCCCTATCTGATGATCATGGTCGGTGCGGGGGTTTTGGTGATGGGTGTCGCGGCCTGCAACTTGTTACTCATCCGGTTGGGCGGCTCGCTGTGGGATCTTATTACGGTTCAACGGGACTTGCCGAAATTGACAAGCATGGTGTGGGTCTTTATCGGGTTGGTGATCGGCCAGGGCCTGTTATCCATGGCTCATAGTTATTTGACCGCGCTGGCTTCTCAGCATGTAATGGCGGATTTTCGTACCCACGTCTTCTCTCATCTCCATCGGTTATCACTGAATTTCTTCGCGAAACGGCGAACTGGAGAGTTGATTTCCCGATTGATGAACGATGTCGGGGTGATTCAGAATTTGTTAACTGAGACCCCGATGGATGCCCTGAAGCATCTTGTGACCATCATTGGGGGCGTGGGATTTCTTTTGGTGATGAATTGGCGGTTGTGTCTCTTGATTCTCATTCTCTTGCCTTTGCTGGCCATCGTCGCCAGGACGTTCGGGAAGCGGTTAAAAGCCTTATCGATGCAAATTCAGGATCAAACCGCCCATGTCACCACGTTGATAGAAGAAGTGGTGTCAGGCATTCGTGTGGTCAAATCGTTTGTCCAGGGTAAACGAGAGGACGCACGGTTCCGTTCAGCCGTAGAGACCTTATTAGCGACCACCATGAAACGGACCGCGGTGTTGGCCGTGTTTGTTCCCGTCATCACCTTCTGTACGTTTGTGATGGCGATTGGCGTCTTATGGTATGGGGGCAAACAAGTCATCGAAGGCCAGCTATCACCTGGGGAATTATTTGCGTTTGTTCTATTTGCGGGGATTTTAATTGGCCCATTCGGATCAGCCGCCCGAATGTTCTCTCAGGTGAAGGAAGTGCAAGGAGCGATGACGCGGGTGTTTGAGCTCCTGGATACCCCACTGGAAATTCAGGATAGTCCGATGGCAAAGGCCTTAACGCCCATTCAGGGGCATGTGCAGTTTGATCAAGTGCAATTTAGCTATGAGGGCCGGCCTCCTGTCTTGGATGCCGTGTCTTTCTCGATTCAGGCCGGGGAATGTGTGGCCCTGGTAGGACCAACCGGAGCCGGGAAAACGACTATTGTGAATTTACTGCATCGTTTTTATGACCCAACCGCCGGCCGGGTGCTTATCGATGGGCATGATCTCATCTCTATTCAAGTGGATAGTTTGTATCAACAGTTGGCGCTTGTGCCGCAGGAAACACTGCTTTTTGGTGGAACGATCGCAGACAATATCCGGTATGGACGAGCAGAAGCTCCTGAATCGGACATGATAGAGGCCAGTCGCCGAGCCAATGCGCATGAATTTATTCAGTCGCTTCCCGATGGCTATGACACAATTCTCGGTGAAAAAGGGATCAATCTGTCTGGAGGACAGCGGCAGCGTATCGCCATTGCCAGGGCACTGCTTAAAGACCCGAGAATTTTGATTCTGGATGAAGCCACCTCAGCATTGGATAGCCAGTCTGAATCGTTGGTGCAGTCAGCCTTAACGGAACTGATGAGGGGCCGCACGACGTTGATGATCGCGCATCGTTTTTCCTCCATTCAGCGGGCAGATCGAATTCTCGTATTGCATAAAGGCACGATTGTGGAGGAAGGACAGCACGAAGAACTCCTTGCCAAGCGGGGCCTCTATCATCACCTCTATACGCTAAGAGAGGTTGAGGGAATAGCGGAGCGTATGGAGGTCGCAGAGCAACCCTTGCCACAATAGAGGGTCATAGAGCCGGAAGGAAAACTCAAGAAAACCAGGTCTCTCCTAAGCCCATTGAGACGGGATAGTGAGTGAGTAGGAATCTGTAAATCCGGTTCTCAAAAAAATTGGGTTAATGAATTTTTGAGAAGTCGGCTGGTATGTTGATCAGTTTTCCATCGGGAAAGAATACTGCGAGGGTTCCAGGAGCGAGTGGATCGAAGTCGGCATAGGCAAAGCGTGCTGTAAACCTCGACCGAAAGCTGACGGTATCTCCTGGATTTTTTCGGCCCCGCTCAGGAGGGCCAATATCCACTGGGCGAATCGTCGTTGAGTCTTGCTGTAGAGCAATTTCTGCTCCTTCCGCAAAGAACTCATCTTCTCCGCATAAGCGAATTTCAACTTCAAGGTAGGGCATTTCCAGAATTTCCTGGATTTTGGTCTCTGGCATACGAATGTCTTGTTTCTGGCGTTTGGATTCTGCCGCTTCGCGTCGGCCAAAGTATTCCAACCAATAGAGTCGTGTTCTTAATATGGCATGTGCCCCACAGGGTTCCACTTCCGGGTCAGCGCCGACCCGAACTGCACGTTCCGAGGCTTTCATCACTGTAGCCACATCCTCTACCGAATCGGCTTGTTCCATGGTTTTGCGACCAGCTGCCATCGCCTTATTGGCTTGATCTAATGTGAGGGACAGGTCGATCGCGGAGGAGATGGATGGATGAGTCCCCACACCGATCATGGTGAGAGCACAAATAGTAAGCGGGAGACGAACGTACAAAGATAGCAATGAAACCATGCGCATTCTCCTTGGCACTTTTCAGGCATGACTCAGGATGAAAGTCGGAATTGTAGAGGACACCTTAAGTCTTTGCAATGCCTGCCGCATGTGCGGCTTGAGAGGGATCATGTCCACACAAATGCATATGTTGGGGGATGGGAGTAACTGGAAAAGGGATTTGTAGTTGACACCCTCATGCCGCTCCGGTAGATTACCGGGCTGTTTGGTTTAATATTAGGTGGACCGTCCCCCTACGGCACCAGTTATTTGGGGTTATCGCCTCAGGTAAGCAATCCCTTATTACACGGAATAAATGTTGAACGTCAATTTGCCTTGAAGGGGTGTGGATTGCCAAGGACACCACCATTTGGAGAAACAATGAATCTTGAGAAAGTTGAGCGTGTATACAGTGCGTACGCATCTGTTTATGACCATACGTTTGGTAAAGTCTTTCAGCAATCTCGTGAGTCGGCGGTGCGGGGCCTTCCTATTGAGCCTGGGCATCGAGTCCTCGAGGTCGGCGTAGGAACCGGAGAGGCGCTCCCTCTTTATCCCTCCTGTTGCGAAGTCCTTGGTATTGATCTCTCAGATGGCATGTTGGAACATGCTCGACGTCGAGTCCAGGAGCACAGGTTGAATCATGTGACCCTTAAGAGAATGGATGCGGGGAAAATGGATCTTCCCGATAATCACTATGATATTGTGATGGCCGCCTACGTCGTCACGGCAGTTCCTGATTATCGAAGTGTGGTGGATGAAATGATTCGAGTGTGTAAACCCGGTGGCCGGATCATTATGCTGAATCACTTTAGCAATGGGAATAAAGTGATTGCGGCGGTAGAAAAATGGATCTCTCCACTCTGTAAGCATATTGGATTCCGAACCGATCTGGCGTTGCACACGGTCTTGGAAGGCACGTGTCTGATGGTAGTCAATAAAAAGAAAGTGAACCCCTTGCGGTTCTGGCATTTGGTGGAATGCGTGAATAAGAAGAATGGTCAACAGGCTTTGTTCACAAATGGTTTTGCGTTGAATGGACATTCATAGCCCTCTCCTCCACCCATCCTTGCCATGTCCGGTCCCCCCTGACCACCGGACATTTTTCGCTATTCTCAGGTAAGCCACGTCACGAAGGGTATGTTTTGTCCTTCGGGGATTGGCTCCTTGCTCTGACCCAACCCCAAACGCTCCGTCATGAAGGTTGCCCTCTGCCTCCAGCATGTCTTGTTTGAAGGCCCTGGCGTTTTTCGTCTGGCTCTAGAAACTCGGGGGTATACTGTCAAAAATGTTGTTGTGCCTGCTGAGGGTTTGCCTGCAGACCCAGGTGATTTTCTCCTCATTATGGGGGGACCGATGTCCGTTAATGATAGTGATGCGTGGATTGAGGCCGAAATTCAATTTGTGAAAACGGCTCTAGCGAATGATATTCCTGTCTTGGGGATTTGTTTTGGAGCCCAGTTGCTGGCTAAAGCATTGGGTGGTTCGGTGACACCTGGGCCGAAGTTTGAACTTGGGATGAGTTCCGTGTCTCTTACCGACATGGGAAAGATCGATCCTATCTTGAGTGCCATGCCACAGGACTTTCTCGTGTTTCAATGGCATGGAGAAGGGATCACTCTTCCGCCTGGAAGCACGCATCTGGTGACTTCTGCTGATTTTCCAGTCCAGGCATTCCGGATGACGGATCGTACTTATGGCCTCCTGTTTCATCCGGAATTGGAGGAAGCGGACATGGGAGCCTTATGCCGTGAATGTCCTCAAGATGTTCAACGCGGTGGGATGACACCTGAGTCAATCCAAGCCAGGTCGCGACCTCACCTACCCGGCCTTCATCAATTGGCTGATCGCTTCATTGACCATTTGATTCGGAAATGATGACTCCTGCCTTTTGATTTATTTTCCCATTTCCCGATTCGAAATGATTCTTTCCGGGACGGTACCGTAACGGGTTCCATATTTGGTACCGTAACAAGTTCATATTCACTAGTATCTGAAAAGGAGCACGAATTCATGGCAGGGTTTCCTATTCAATATGCAGAAAGAATCCGCACGCTTCCCCCCTATTTATTCGCCGCTATCGATGATATGAAGCGCAAGGCCATCGAGCGTGGAATGGATATTATCAATTTAGGTATTGGTGATCCTGATTTGCCAACACCCGAACCGATTATTGAAGCCTTACGTCGCGCTGCGGGAAATCCCAAGCACCATCAGTACCCGTCGTATGATGGCATGTTGTCATTCCGTACTGCGGTGGCGGAGTGGTATCAACGTCGGTTTGGCGTCACCCTGGATCCTAAAACAGAAGTTGTGACATTGATCGGGTCAAAAGAAGGCATCGGCCATATTCCGTTAGCCTTTGTCGACCCGGGAGATATCGTGTTGGTTCCGAGCCCTGGATATCCGGTGTATCCTGTAGCAACCAGTTTTGCCGGGGGGATTGCCTACACCATGCCTTTGACGAAAGAGAATGGATTTTTGCCGGACCTGTCTGCCATTCCCAAGGATATTGTCCAAAAAGCTAAAATGATGTTTCTCAATTCTCCCAATAATCCCACGTCGGTGGTGGCCAGCAAGGAATTTTTCAAGAAGGTCGTCGACTTTGCGCGTGAGCATCAGATCATTGTCTGTCATGACGCCGCTTATTCCGAAATTTATTATGACGGCAACCGACCAGCAAGCTTTTTAGAAGCCGCGGGTGCAACAGATGTGGGAGTGGAATTTCACTCACTCTCCAAAACGTACAATATGACTGGCTGGCGCATCGGGTTCGCCGTTGGGCGAAAAGAAGTCATTGCGGGTTTGGGAAAGGTCAAAACCAACATTGATTCCGGCGTGTTTCAAGCCATTCAGGAGGCAGGCATTACCGCGTTACAACTGGATGATTCGGTGACAGAAGGCTTGCGAACGATTTATCAAGAACGGCGGGATGTCCTGGTGCCAGGCCTGAAAACAATGGGATTGGAATTAGATTCGCCTCCAGCGGCGTTTTACGTCTGGATGGGTGTGCCAAAAGGATTTACCTCGGCGTCTTTTACGGCGCATCTCATTGAGAAAGCCGGAATTGTCACTACCCCTGGCAATGGATTTGGCGATTCGGGAGAAGGCTATATCCGGATGACGGTCACGACCACAAAAGATAAATTGGCAGAAGCGGTGGAACGAATGAAAAAAATTGGCTGGTAGGTAGCTATTCATTTTGGCGGATTTGCGGAAGATCGAAATGGCTCAAGAAATCGTGTTAATCGGTTTTGGCTCCAACGTCGGAGATCGTCAGGAATTATGCGACCGGGCTGTGGCGCTGATGAACCTGCTCCCTCGTTCTTGCGTCACCGGGGTGTCTTCCTATTATGAATCTGAACCAATCGATCCTCAGGGAATTTTGGGACCTACCTGGTTTTATAATGGCGTGGTGAGGTTGGAAACCTCGCTCAGCTCCCAACGACTCCTGGGCATCCTTCAAGAAACCGAACGAGCGTTGGGCCGTGATGAAGACAACCGTTGCGGCCCCCGCACGATGGATTTTGACATTGTCTTTTTTGGCCAACATGTCATCGAGCAACCAGGACTCACTATTCCTCATCCACGTCTTCATCAGCGACGATTTGTCTTGGAACCGCTTGTGGAGTTAGATCCTGGTTGGAATCATCCCGTGTTTCACCGTTCGGTGAAAGAGTTGTTGGAATCTCTTTCAGATACCAGTCTGGTCAACAAGTTGGATGTTAT
>JACDDF010000121.1 GCA_013817135.1 Nitrospirales bacterium | reverse complement strand
AAAAATAGAGAAAAGGAGAGAAGAGTTGTTCAAAAAGATAAATGGGATATGCCAGTAATTGTACGGCCGTTTCGGAATGTTTGGCACAGAGGGTTTTGGGGACAATTTCCCCGAATAACAGGACCATAAACGTTAATAAACCCGTCGCCACAGCCACGGCCTCAGATCCAAACATGCGGATGGCAATCAGGGTTGCCAGGGAGGCGGCCATAATATTGACCAAATTATTGCCGATTAGAATGGTCGAGAGAAGGCGCTGTGGATTGGAGCGTAATTTCAGGGCAAGTTTTGCCCCTTTATGACCTTCGTCGGCCAGGGTTTTCAACCGGCTCTCAGTTATTGAAAAAAATGCGATCTCGGCGCCGGAGAAAAAAGCTGAAAGTCCTAGACAAATAAGGACGGCGATAAAATCCATAGAGGGCTTAACGAGCTCCGGCGTGACAAAGATATGTCGTTACAGCAGAATTAGCTGCAAGATCTTGTAGTCTGGTCTTGGAGGAATTTGGTATCAGAAGAGTTTGAGAGGGATTCATAATAAGGCCAAAAGTCTCATTGTTCATGAGATGTTTTGAGCCCTCAATATTTGATAAGTTTCAAACTACCATAGGGCACTGGTTTAAGGCAATTAAACTGGATAAATTCTCAGAATAGCTCTTTTATTTCAGTTAGTTACCCTGTACAAGGAGAGGGTCGAGATCGAATTGTTTTTCTAGTTCTATCGCCACGATTTTTGCCTTTTCCTCAGAGGGATATGTTCCAACCTGAACACGGTGCCATTGTCCGGATGGAAGGTCCACGGTCGTCAATCGTATATTGGGATAGTGGTTGGCCAGTTGTTCCTGCATGGAGACCGCTTGGGTTAATGTCGTGAAAGAGCCTACCTGCACCCAATAACTAGCAGCCCCGCCATTTGACATATGGCCGGAACCTGCGCTTGGAGATTCGAGAATCGTCAAACTGACGTTCTCCGTTCCATTTCCAATCATGGCCAGCTCCCGAGCAGCTCCATAGGACAGATCAATGATCCGACCCCGAATAAAAGGACCACGATCATTGATGCGAACGGTCACGGATTTTCCGGTTTCGACACTTTGAACGAGGACCCGTGTCCCAAAGGGGAGCGTACGATGTGCGGCAGTGAGTCCCCACATGTCATAGGGTTCACCGTTGGCAGTCGGATTACCATGAAAACTTGGACCATACCAGGAAGCCAATCCACGTTGAAAAGTTCCTGAGATCATGGGCTCAGTGCGGGAATGGCCACCTCCTGCGCATCCGGCCATGAGCAGGAATGCCAGGATGAGGCACATCCTTCCAGCCGGTGGACCACGAAATAGCATTACACGTATTCCCGACTTTTTGGTGAGGGAAAGCACTTTTATCGAATTGGATGAACTTGGGGATGCAGCATGAGACCCAGTGACCCACCAAGATGGTCTAATACCTCTAGGGAGTCTAGTCCATCGTTCGGCGGTCAACAAAGCGGTAGCTCTGTCGATTAAACACCGGATATACTGAAAAGATCGGTGTTCCAAAGGGTACAACTGCACTGTCAATGCCTCGGCTTAATTGAAGATGGAGATTCACGAAATTAAAACTCAAGCCTTCTTGCCAAGGTTGAGATAAATTGTGCACATATGACTCAACTTTATCGGAAGCGTACGTCCTGGTCATGAGACCTGCTCCCCCTTGCAACCCATAATCAGGTAGATCTGGTGCACCTTGAATGAGGAGCGAAACCATAGAGGCATCAAACCACACCTTGATGTTACAACTGACCTGAATAAATGGCCCCAAACTACCGGTGTGTTCTAACACGGTCATGGGATAGACCAATTCTGGTGGGAGAGAGGGGTCGGTTTGAGAGGCTTGAATGATAAACTCTGGGTCCTTGATACCCGATACAGAGAAAAAGATAAGATTCGGATCGCGGAGGTCCACATCCAGCACTTGGCCGTCATGGTAACTGCATAATTTCCCCATCTCATAGCGCAAGGGAAATGAATATCCCATTTTTCCATAAAAAATTCGAATCCCTGCTTCCAACGGATCTTCTGGGCTTCGACTAATTTTTAAGTCAAATGGTAAAACAATATGAAAGGCATTAGTCCGGGCATTGATAAAGGGAGCGCAGGCACCGGGAAATTCCTTATGAATCGCAAGATTGTCTGGTTCAAACTTTTTCGCCGTCCCGCCAAAATGCTGGGCAGTTTTTGCCTCTTTGGTTAATCGGTATTTTTCCTGGTAATAGGTGGAAGCCCGCTTTTGAGCCGTTTCGAGAAAATATTCAGGGACATCAGTTTCGACAATTAAGCTTTGTCGATCTGGAGATTGTGACCGGGCCACCTTCATGGCTTCGTTGTAACGATGAAGGTCACTTTGGGTTTTTTTGATCAAATGCTCAAGGTCCCGGCCTAATTCAGGATCGTTATAGCGTGTTTGCGGTAAAAGTTGGTAGGCTTTTTGCAGCAATTCTAATTTCATTGTGTAACGTTTGGGTTCGGCGGAAAAGACCGTCGCTATGGCCATTAACAAATTAAACTGTTCCTCAGGAAGGAGGGATAATTTGGTCAGGTCGTTCTCTTTTACAAATGCTAAACCTAACGGACCAAAGGCTTCCTCCTGGCGTAGATGGAGGGTAAGGAGATAGTTGAGATAGGCGCGAGCGTCTTCTTGTGTCATAGTGAATCCTTATTTTACGGGAGGGCATTCTAAGGTAAGTTCGTCATTGGAGCAAGGTATCGTGTGAAGTTCAATCCAATTTTTGGGGAACCCCCTGTTTTTTTGATGACAATGAGAAGCATCAAGTTTGAGCTTGCGAGAAAACAGCGTTTTGGGAAGAAAGGATTCACTATGCAACAAGCCTTTTTGCAAAAACCCAGAGGTGCCGTCTTTTTACTGGGATGGCTTATCGCCTGTCTATTAATGGGAATCGGCGTGACATTTGTTTCGGCAGAAGATTCAGCCGTCAAGAAACCAGGACCGGTCGCACCTGGAGGAGATGATTTTTCCACCGAGAATCTGAATAAACAAATAACTGATTTAGAAACACAAATACAGAAGCTCCGGGATCAAAGCATCGAGCTACAAGAAAAAACTCGAGCCAAACTTCAAGCCCAACTCGATAATTTCAAAAAGCAACAAGATACCCTCATTCCTCGTATTGAGCAACTTCGTGACAATAGTGAAACAGCTTGGCAGGACATAAAGGAAAACATTCAAAAGGCCATTGAAGATCTCAAGCTTTCCGTCGACTCCATGAAAAAATAGAGATGAGCCGGCCTCTCAGTTAGTCTCCAATTTGGCAGTGCATTACTTGCCAGGAACCTTTCGCTTTTATATCCTTCCCGTACAACTTTCCTATTCACCTTTTTTTAAAAAACCCGCGGCTAAATCCAATGCTTGCATCGACAGGAACGTCTTTTTACACTCCCCCGCTATGATAGTGTCTCCCATGGTCCAACACACAGAACAGGTTTTGGAATGGTCTGTTTTAATCGATTATCTTGCCAAGGAAGCTGCCTCCACGTTAGGGGAGGCCTGCTGTCGTACCCTCGCCTTTGCATTTGACCTTGAGACGGCACGTGTTCAACAACAAGAAACTACCGAAATGGTTCACATTCTCGAGGGTACCCATCCTCTGCCTTCTTTGGCGTTTCCCGATATCCGGAATGTGTTGGGACGGGCTCAAAAAGAAGGAATCTTGGAAGGACCGGACTTGCGAGATATTAGTTTGGTCTTAGGCCTTGGGTATACGATCAGACAATACTTGCAGATTCATGGCTCCACGTTCCCCAAGATCAGAACTCGTTCCTTGAACCTTCAAGATCTGATGTGGATCAAGCAAATGATTGATTCGTGCATCGATCTTAAGGGCCAGCTGCGGGAATCTGCGAGTCCCGAGCTCTATCAATTGACACGGAAAAGTCAGGGTCTTCGTCAAACGATGAGGCAACAGTTGGAAGGGATGTTGGCTTCTCAAGAATATGAGAATCTTCTTCAAGGACAGTATTTTGCTGAACGTGAGAATCGATGCGTGATTCCGATAAAAGCCGAACGACAACACGCGATTGATGGAATTGTCCATGACATTTCCGGTAGTGGAGCCACGGTGTTTATTGAGCCCCGCCATCTGGTCGAATTAAATAATGCCATTAAGTTTGCCGACTTGCAGGTGGCTCAGGAGGAACGCCATATTCTGCAGGATTTGTCCAGTCGTGTGGCAGAACATGTTTGGGCTATCCGTGAAAATTTGTCCTGTTTGGCCGATCTCGATTGCCTCATGGCCAAAGCACGTTTAAGCATTAAAACGCATGGCTCTCCCATTCACCTTAATCAAGAACATTGTATTGATCTGCAAAATGCCAGACATCCACTCCTGGCGTTGACCAAGGAGCAGGTTATACCCAACTCCATTCGGATTGAGGGCGATACCAAAGTTCTCATCATTTCTGGACCGAATGCAGGTGGGAAAACGGTGTCATTGAAACTGGTGGGATTGTTCGCGATGATGGTGAAAGTCGGGCTTCACCCGACTTGTGGCCCCGACTCTAAGATGGCACTTTTTGGGCAGGTGTATGCGGATATTGGAGATTCCCAGGATCTCAGTAAGGATGTATCCAGCTTTTCGGGCCATATTCTCAATATGATCGCATTATTAAAAAATATCGGATCGCCAGGGGAACCAGCGAATCGGGATGCTCTTGTACTCCTGGATGAAGTGGGCAGCTCGACGGATCCTATTGAGGGCGCTGCATTAGCTGAAGCGCTCTTAACCCGTCTTTGCGAATTAGGATGTACGATTATAGCGACCACTCATTATCCCACCTTGAAAACCCTTGCTTTTCGAAATCCTCATGTTCGGAATGCCAGTCAGGAATTCGATATGATGACCCTCGCTCCAACATACCGGCTCATAGACGGAATCCCCGGGGGGTCTTCAGCCTTGGAGATTGCGAAACGATTGGGGTTGGATTCCACCATCATTCAATCTGCCCAACTTTTGATCCAAAGACAAGACCACGATCTTGATGCCATCTTCCGAGCTCTGCAGAACACACATACTCGATTAGAACGTGAATGTGAACAGGCCCAACATCTTCGTCAAGAAGCCCATCGCTTGTGTGATGAGGCGCAAGTGACTCGCGATCAATTGAGGACCCAAGAACAGGAAGATCGTCAACGATATCGAAAGCAATGGCAACAAGAATTTTCCAAAGCACAACGGCATCTGAATCAAATGGTGAACGACTTAAAAAAGGACAAAACTCTTTCGAATGTGAAGTCTATCCAACAAACCATAGGCGCACTTAATCAGGAAATACTTTCTCACCTCCCAAATAATCCATGGGTATCATCTGAGCCATTGCATGAAGGGGACCTTGTGGAAATTGATGCGTTGGGGACTATAGGGGTCTTGCAGGAAAGTCTTGAGGGGAAAAAACAGGTATCCATTCGTGTGGGTACGCAGATAATTAAAACTGCCCCTTCTGCCATACGCCGAGCAACATCTTCTTCCGGCAATAAACCCTTGTCGGGTCAACAACAATTGAGTGGGAAACGATCTCACTCCACAATTTCCACTGAACTGGGTTCCCCAGCCTCCGACCAGGAAACAGGGCACTATCAACAGGAATTGGTTATTCGTGGGTTCCGTCTAGACGATGCGATGGAGATGACCCTTGCGGCCCTGGACCATGCCTTGGTCACCCAAGCCAAATATCTTAAAGTCATCCATGGCCAGGGTTCTGGCGCACTCAAAACAGGAATTCGAACTCTTTGCCAATCCTCCCCCTATATTCAAAGCTTTCGAGCGGGTGATCCATCCGAGGGAGGAGACGGCGTAACCATGATCGAATTACGATAAAGGAATCCGTGGAGCGTGATTCTCGAGTCCAATCTGTACATTTCGGATGAATCCCTCGTGCTTGGGCCGGCGCAAGGGGCTCCCTTTTGTTAGCGAAAGAAATTCATCTTTTGTCAGATTGACCAATGAAGGTAATTGCGGATGTAATGTCCATGGAAATGGTTGGAATCCAGGCTCAGTAGTGGGTTTTGCATTCACGTTAAAAGGACAAATATCCAAACAATCGTCACAACCAAAAATTCTATTGCCTATTTTTTTTCTCAGCTCGGCTGGCACATCATCCACACTGCCACGGTATTCAATCGTCAAATACGAGATGCATCGCTCCGCATCAAGGAGATAGGGTTCCACGATGGCTCCAGTGGGGCAAGCCTGAATACAGAGCGAGCAGGTTCCACATAAATCCATGGCGGGTTCATCATAATCCAATGGGAGGGTCGTGAGGATTTCTCCGAGCAACAGCCAAGATCCAAAATCGGTGGAAACAATATTGGTATGTTTGCCGATCCAGCCAATGCCGGCCTCTTGTGCCCACGCTTTTTCCATGATGGGACCTGTATCCACATAACTCCTCGTCTGAATATCCGGTACGTGTGAGTGAAGGAAATTTTCTAAATGTGTCAATCTGTTCTTCATGAACCCGTGATAGTCTTTCCCCCAGGCATATCGGGCAATTCGTCCAGAAGCCTTTGACTCATCTGGAGTATGATCGGTGTAATAATTCATCCCGACGACTACCAGTGATTGGCAACCTGGAAGCACTTCTGCTGGGTTGGATCGGCGTTTCGGGTCCTTGGCTATCCATTCCATAGTGCCATGAAATCGCAAGTCAAGCCATTTTTTCAGGCGTCCCCATAACCGCAAAGTAATCGATTCTTCCTCAAGGGGAATCGTACTTTGGGCCGGAGGGCATGGCATGCTGGGAAG
>JACDDF010000120.1 GCA_013817135.1 Nitrospirales bacterium | reverse complement strand
CAATGGAAAGTGGCACTTCGACAGGGAGGCTGGTGGACTGTGGATGCCCGCAAACGACAGATATCGCCAACCGTGCCATCCGTTACCTATGAACCACCGGAATTTTTGGGGAATTCCTCTGATTATCCTTTGTATTGTTACCCTTACCCTTCCCTGTCTTTGCATGATGGACGGGGCGCCAATCTTCCCTGGCTTCAGGAATTACCGGATCCATTGACGACGGGCATGTGGGGCACGTGGATTGAAGTCAATCCGTCCACGGCCAGTTCGATGGGCATCCATCAAGGCGATCGGGTTCGAGTGACATCGGAATATGGAGCTATCGAAGCATCAGCGGTATTTTTTCCAGGGTTGCACCCCGAGTTAATCGCGATTCCCATGGGCCAAGGGCATCGTGCCTATGGACGATATGCGAAAGGACGCGGAGTCAACCCCCTCACCTTGCTGGGTCCAAGCTTTGATTCCCGCTCCGGTTCTTTGGCCACAGGCGGCACGCGTGTTCGCGTCGAGAGGGTGAAAGGCGGCACACAGTTGCCGATGTTGGATCAATCCGTGCAGGACCCTGCCTCGCCACGTATTCAGCTAACCGGAGGATTATGATGAATCAGGAAAATCAGGCAGTGGAAGGTTATTCAAAAAAGGCGGCATCACCCTATAAATGGGAAATGGTCGTGGATCTTGATAGGTGCACCGGGTGTGAGGCCTGTGTCCTGGCCTGTCATGCGGAAAATAATATTCGCATTAGCGGCGAGGAGGAAGCGGCCCAGGGACGAGCCATCAACTGGATTCGAATCGAACGGTATTGGGAAGGAGAGTATCCCGATGTCAAAGCCAAATTCCTTCCTGTCATGTGTCAACACTGTGACGATGCTCCCTGTGAACCAGTTTGCCCCGTATATGCCTCATATCACACCCCGGAGGGGTTGAATGCCCAAGTCTATAACCGGTGCATTGGAGTTCGATACTGCGGGAATAACTGTCCCTATGTCGCCCGCCAATTTAATTGGTTCGATCCCCATTGGGATGAGCCGTTGGCGGAGCAGCTCAATCCTGATGTGACCGTACGATCGGGTGGCGTGATGGAAAAATGTACTTTTTGCGTGCAGCGCATTCGAACAGGAAAAGAAACGGCTGAAAAAGAAGGTCGCCGGGTGAAAGACGGAGACATCACACCGGCATGCGTGCAATCCTGTCCGACCTCCGCACTGATCTTTGGGGACGCCAATGATCCTGAAAGCCGCGTCGCTCATCTGAAAAACAATGGAAGAGGATTTCATCTTCTCGAATCCCTCGGCACGCATCCTTCCGTCACCTATTTGCGGAGACTCTCGGAGTGACGAACAAGCCGACCGGGTGGGAGGAAATTCCTCAGATCAATCGGGATCTTCTCGCGCCGCTCCAAACGACCACCTGGAGATATTTTCTCTGGGTGGGAATACTGGGGTGTTTCGTTGCAGCCGGCCTAGGAGCGTGGACGTACCAAATTCAAACGGGAATCGGGCAGACTAATTTGCATCACCCCATTTTTTGGGGATCGTATATCGGCTCCTTCGTGTATTGGATCGGTGTCAGTCATTCCGGAACCTTTATCTCAGGAGTGCTGCGATTAACGAATGCGGAATGGCGCAGACCGGTCACACGCATGGCAGAGCTCATGACCATGGTGGCACTTATCGTGACGGCGCTTTTTATCTTCTACCATCTGGGGCGGGTGTGGCTGTTTTACTATCTGATTCCTTATCCCAATCAACGGGGTATTTGGCCGAATTTCCGATCTCCGCTCATGTGGGATGCCACGGCAATCCTTACTTATGCCACCGCGAGCACCATTTATATTTATCTGCCCCTCATTCCCGATTTTGCTCTGGCGCGCAATCGGATTCAGGGATGGAGAAAAACGGTGTATCGCTGGTTGGCGATGGGATGGCATGGATCACAAGCGCAATGGTACACATTGGAAACCGCTATACGCATTATTACCCCGTTGATCGTGATGGTCATGATTTCGGTGCATTCCATCGTCGGGTTTGATTTCGGCATGGCGCTTGTTCCGGGCTGGCATTCGACAATTTTTGCTCCCTATTTTGTCGTTGGAGCCGTGCACTCGGGGCTGGGCATGGTGGTCATCGGTCTTTACGTCCTCCGGAAGGTGTATCATTTGCATGATTACGTTCGCACTGAACACTTTGAAAAAATTGGACAATTGATGGTCGTCACGACATTGCTTCTGGCCTGGCTGTATTTTTCGGAACAGTTAACGGTCTGGTATGGAAAGATTCCCGAACATATCGCCGTGCAGGATTCTCTCCTTTATGGAAGTTATGCTGTGCCATTTTGGTTTATGGTGAATTGTATTTATGTCCTTCCCTTGATAACCCTGGTGTGGCCACGATTTCGACGATGGCCATTAGGACTCATGATCATTGGACTGTTCATCAATATCGGCATGTACATGGAGCGCATGCTCATTATCGTGCCCCCTCTCGGTCATCCCCGGCTGTCCTTTCAATGGGTTGACTACTTTCCCTCGTTCATTGAGTTGACCATTCTGACTGGAACCTTGGCCTTAGCCCTCCTGCTCTATTCTCTTGCAATAAAATTCGTGCCGGTCATTTCGATCTGGGAAGAAAAATTTGGAAGAACGCATGGACAACACCACTGACATGGCTGAGCAACACGTCATCCTGGGACTCTTTGATCCGAAGACCTCTCTTTCCCCGGTGCTGGACCAATTACGGAGCCAAGGGATTCCGGATGCTCTGATGGAAGTGTTGTCGCCTCTTCCGCTGGAAACGCCGTTGCTGAATAAACCTGGGGGAATCCCGCTCCATCGCATCACGATCATGGGAGGGGTCGTCGGGATCGGAGTGGGAATATTTTTCGCTGCGGGAACGGCGTGGTTATATCCCTTGGTGACCGGAGGGAAACCCATTGTGAGTATTCCGGTCGTGGGTATTATTTCCTATGAAACGATGATGCTGGTGGCGATTGTCGTGACCTTTTTGGCGATGGCGGTCAAAATTGGCTTCAAGCAACAGTCAGGGATTCGTCAGGACCCGCGCATTGATGAAGGAGCGGTGGGTCTTTCTATTCAGGTTGGAGACGATACAGCCAAGGCTGAATCCGTTTCCCGTCTTCTTCAGGAGGCGGGAGCGTCCGAAGTGGAAATTCGGACGATTGCCGACCACGTATAAACAGGAGGGCTATGAAGCCGAACGTTCTCGCCGGATGCCGCAGGTGTCTCTCCATGGTGTTGGTGATCAGCACCGGGGTTCTGTTGTGGGGATGTCCGAAAGATATGGAGGAACAACCCTCATTCTCATCTCAGGAGGCTCCTCGTTTGCATTCTCCCGAAGGAAGCATCCCGCAAGTCAGGCCGCCCTCCTCCCACACATCCTTGGAGCAGGCCAATGATGGCGCACATCTGTTCTCCATCAATTGCAGCCATTGTCATGGACCCGAAGGAATAGGAGACGGGCCGGTGGCGGGTTTTCTTCCTGAGTTACCGGCCAATCTTCAGGCTCCTGCCGTTCAGCAAAAGCCGGATGATGAGCTGTATGGCATTGTAACGAACGGAGAAAAGGTGATGCCCGCCTTCGACAAATTTCTGAGTCGTGAAGAACGGTGGATGTTGGTGTCATTTGTTCGTTCTCTGGTTGATTCGCCCACTTTCAAAGCATTCCCTCAGGAATCCGGGCAAACAGAGTAAAGGCCTGATCGTATTATTACTTTGCAGATTCGATGGACATGATGACCAATTCAAGCTTTTGGGTCGCACTTTTCAGTTTGGCTCACATCACGCTGGCCAGTCTGGGTGTGGGATTCATGGTCCTTGCTCCCATCGCGGAAGGACTGGGGCGCACACGCCCCCACTTTACTGATGTGGCCTATTTGATCACCCGATTTACGTTGGTGACCTATACAACCAGCATCGTCCTGGCTGTCTTCATGCTGGAATTATTTATCGGGCTCTTTCCTTTGACCAACAGCCTGTTGTTCAACCATTTCCGGGCTCCGTTGCATCTTGCCCTGGTTGTGTTTTTTATTCAGCTGTTGTGTCTCTATCCCTATTACCATTTTTGGGATTGGTTCCGTTCTAAAAGTATTACCTGGCATATCGTGTTGGGAGGGGCAGCCGCCGCATTGATTCTCGTCTGGGCCGGGATTCTCGACGGAATCGGCTCCTATATGTTGACTCCTGTCGAACAGGAGACCGGATGGGCCAGATTGTGGAATCCCACTTGGTTGCCCTTGATGGTTCACCGATTCTTCGGGAACCTGGTCATTGCAGGGTATGTGATGGCTGCTTATGCCGGCTGGCGTTTATGGAACAATCGGCATCTCGGGAATGATGCCGGTTATTATCTCATGGTGTTGAAAACAGGAATGTCCATCGGAATTGTCAGCTTGATGATTCAACCTGTGTCTGGATTTGTCTATGCCTATCAAATTCAAACCGTCCGGCCGGATGTGCAACAAGAACTTTTAGCAGGCGGCTCCATCATACTGGTCATAGGGCAATTCATCCTCCTGGCTCTGCTGCTCCTGGGCAGTCACCTCATCTTTCGGTCCGTGCATGTCGACCGGGGGCATTCCTATTTGGGAGAGGGCTTGTATGTGTTGATGCTCTGCCTGTTGGTGGTCCTAGCCCCGTTTCCTTATTATCGGCGCCTCATCAGTCTTATCGTGCTTGTCCAAACGGGTTGGTATCTCTCCTATGTGTTTCCGGTATGGATACGGCATTCAACCCCCTCGCTGAACACCCCTTTCGTTCATGGCTCAGTCATGGTTCTCGGCGCGGCTTCCCTGATTCTCTATTTGACGATGGGGACAATTCGAGAAGTGGCAAGAGGACCGGACACAATTTACGGAATCATTGAACATCAAACGGAATCACCAGAAAGGAACGAAGCGTTTCATGCCCCTTGAACCTCTGGGGATATCCCTGTCGGTGGGACGTGTCGCGATTGCGACCTCTGCCCTCCTCCATAGCCTGTTTGCCACATTCATTGTGGGATCCTCCCTGATCGGCGCTGTCACGGCGACCTGCAGCTATGTGACCCGTAAGGAATGGTTCGACCGGCTGGCTCGCCTCATTGCCTTTAGTCTGGTGTTATCGACAGCAACGATTTCATTTTTTGGCGTTGTGCTGGTGTTTGCTTTGAACATCTATTGGCCTCAATTTTGGCATCGGATTTTCCAGGTGATGTTTTGGCCATTTTTAGGAGAGGCGGCATTGTTTTTAGGAGAAGCGATTTTTGCCTATGCCTGGTACTACCTCTGGGAATGGGGGCAGAACGGGTGGAGACGAAAGGCGCATCTGGCGTTTGTCTGGCTTGCGGCCGGTTGTGCATTGACGGCCATGTTTATGATCGATGTTACCGCCTCCTATATGCTGACACCACATCCCGTATATAGCGCGTGGGACAACATCTTCAATCCCACGATGATTCATCTGGATCTTCACCGGTGGTTCGGCAATCTGACCTGGGCAGGATTTGCCCTGGCGGGAATTTGCGCAATCGGTTATCTGAAGTCTACCACCGAGACGGATCGAACGTTCTTTCACAAAGGGGGGAGCTATTGTTTTTTAATTGGATATGGCGCTCTTCTGGTTATGCCGGTCGTGGGCTACCAATATTTGCTTCATCTGCGTTATGGGCAGCCTCAAGCCTTTTATACCGTCATGCTAGGGGAGCGTTCCTGGCTTTTTGATGTGGTAGCCTTATTGTATGGGCTGTTAATCCTGGTGGGTTCTCTCTATATCATTCAGATGGTGCGGTCCAAGCCAAATCCACCTTCTTCCTGTTCCGGATTCATGCCGTTATCACTCATCGTCATCCTGCTCGCCGCCATGATGTTGGCCATGCCTTATCAATTGCAGCATATCCCTTTTCTCAATCGTCTGACAGATCAGGAAATTAATCCACTGGGAAAGATGCAACCGTATAAATACTATGCCCTTTCCGGACTTGTCATTTTTGGTTTTGGAAATTGGCTCTATGCCTTGCGAGCCTTTGGTCGCATGTCCCCCGTCTCTATTTTGGCTATCGCGTCCGGAACGCCTCGACGAATGGCGTCAATGTTGATGACGTTGGCGGGGTTGACCGTGATCATTTTTTTAGCCATGGGATGGGTCCGCGAATCGGCTCGAGCAGTCAATGGGTACCTCATTTATGATGTCATGCGGTTGGAGGACGAGAAATCGACCTATCAAAGGTCTTCTTCCGAAAAGGATTCCTCCAAAGAAATTCTCTTCAATCCCTTTGAACGATAAGATTGTTACCTTGTTTTTCAACGGAGAATGGAGGATTCTTTCAAAAAAGAAGCCCAGCCTTGATATGTTTATCATGCACCCGAATCATGATCGGATCAATTGCCTAAACCGTATTTTCTCAATCGGCGCATTAAGCCAAAGGGATTTGGCCAATGTGGCTATGATCATGGTTTCTCTGATATTTCAACCAGCTTTAACGCTCCAAGGATATTCGTTCCAACCAGTGGTCATATTTTTCACCTGTCCAATGAAGAATTATCGGTGTCCCCAACATGGCCCACTACGTCTTGCCCGTTCATCGGCTGAAATTAGAAGTCTTCGATAACGGTTCGTAGAATTTATCTACTGTCGCCTAGGACTCCTAGTCGCGTAGAGTGTATATTCATACAAGTTGTCCGGACAGCCACACATTTGCCCTTTGCAGGAGAGACGATCGATGAACACCAATACTTTGATGATGACTTTGGTCTACTCCACATTGCTCGTTTCTGGTGTATGTGCTGAAGAAATTGGAAGTGTAGATACCAAATTTAATTTTTTAGGCCCTGATCACAAAATTGTCATTGAAGCGTTTGATGATCCAAAGATTGAAGGAGTTACCTGCCACCTGAGTCGTTCGAAGACAGGGGGATTGAAAGGTATGGTTGGTGTCGCTGAAGACACTTCAGATG
>JACDDF010000119.1 GCA_013817135.1 Nitrospirales bacterium | reverse complement strand
GCCCAATCTTTACCGCACGCCTGGTGATTTCCGCCCATCTAGCTTCCGGATATTCAGCCAAGACCTTGGCGGCTTTTGCATCCTGAATGTCCAGTTCTTTCACCCGGATAATCCCATCTTCAATTGTTACATCAGCCACAATACATCCTCCTTGGTTTCCTGCATGTCTCGAATGATGATGAATGAAATTCGATGTAAGGCAGAATAAGACGGTAAAAAGTCCAAATTTCTTGACAGGTTGTAGGTCCGATGCTAGCATTTTCTTAACCCGTCTGACAGGAAACTCTGATAAAAATTTTCTCAAAAAAGGTTAGGTTACCCTAATGATTGAACAAGGCCATGATATGCGTCGGATTGTTCTCCGCATCGGAGGGTTTGCTCTTCTTGCTTTCATGCTTGTGGCATGTGGCGGTCCTCCCAAGTGGGTCAAGGAAGGATCGGGTGTCATGAATGCCGATGACACCAAGTCTATTTATGGTGTCGGGGCGGTGGTCGGTGTAAAAAATGAACCACTTGCTTGGGAAACTGCTGAAAATCGTGCACGCGCCGAATTGGCAAAAACCTTTCGCACCTATACGGCCTATCTCATGCAAGACTATGCCGCTTCAACTTCTGCGGGGAATTTCACCAAATCAACGGAAGAGCAAAACGTAGAACGAGCCGTTAAGACCTTTGCGGCGGTGACCTTAAATGGAGTTCGTCCCATTGATCGTTACAAGGACGACGAGACGTCCACCTATTATGTGTTAACCAAGCTGTCTTTTGCGGAAATGAAAGAAGCGTTGCAACAAGCGCAGGAACTGGACGAAGAGGTTCGGGATTTTGTGCGCAAGAACGCTGAAAAGGCGTTTAAAAAACTGGAGCAGGAAGAAGCCAAACGCCCGGGAGGGCTTTGATCCTCGTTAATTGCCAGCATTTTGCCTTCTTGGTTTATCATCATGACAAAGGAATCACCTTGCTCCCCTTACCCCGATTGATCACATCCTGTGCGGTTATTGTTCCCTGCCTCTGTCTTCTCTTGTTGGGCGGATGCGGAAAAGAAAAAAAGGTGACCAGGGTAGACCCCGGGGTCGTGACTGATTTTAGTGGTCGGTGGAATGATACCGACTCCAAATTAGTGGCAGAAGCGATGATGAAAGAAATGGTCAGGCAACCCTGGTTGGAAAACTTTTCCAGTCAATATAATCGGATTCCCACGGTCATCGTCGGGACCATTCTGAACAAAAGCCATGAACATATCAATGTGGACACCTTTGTTTCGGATTTGGAACGGGAGATGACCAATTCACAGAAAATCCTATTCGTGGCGAGTAAAAGTGATCGCGAAGAAATTCGCCAGGAACGGCAGGAACAAGCCGTCCATGCCCGGGAAGATACCCAGAAACGCCCAGGCCAGGAACTGGGAGCGGATTTCATGATGAAGGGGACTATTAGCACCCTTGTAGATGAATCCGATGGCATAAAGGGGATCTATTATCAGGTTGATTTAGATTTGATCAATTTGGAAACAAATCTGAAATCCTGGTACGGACAGAAAAAAATCAAAAAAGTCGTCGAACGGAAACGTCTGCTGTTTTAACACAATGTCTTCCGGTGAACCATTTTTATCTTACGTGGTTCTCGTGTAACCCTCAGTCAGCCTTTCTTCAACGTTTCATTCCATTCGCCAGATCTCCTTTCTCCTGCTGGCACCATGAGGCGAACTGCTGGTCGTGGTGGCGCCTTGGTGTGCTCAGTCTTGTGTTTCTCCTCGCGGGATGCAGTGGAACATTTTCCCATTATGCGGGAGTCGACCGCAGTCTCAAAGCGGGAAATCCTGACAAGGCCGTCACACTGATTCAAGAAGCCGAAGACGACTATGGACGCAAAAACCGGCTTCTTTATTTGATGGACGAGGGAATGGTCCTGCATTTGGCCGGTCGGTATGATGAGAGTAACACGGTCTTGGAAGAAGCTTATTTACTGGTTGAGGAACTGTATACAACACGGCTCCGGGATCAGGCTTCGGCGATTCTCATCAATGAGACCCAGCTTCCTTTTGAAGGGGAACCCTTTGAACATGTTCTGATCAATGTCATTATGGGATTGAATTATGCGTTGTTGCAAAACTGGAATGAGGCCTTGGTCGAAGCTCGCAGAATTGACCACCGGCTCAATGTCTTGAGTGACCGGGTGGAAGGCCATGCGTACAAGGAGGATCCGTTTGCCCGTTATCTGACCGGGGTGTTGTATGAAATTGCAGGGGATGTGAATAATGCCTATGTGGCGTATCGCAAAGCGGAGGCCATTTATGACGAGGCTCAGGCCTGGTCCAATGTGCCACTCCCGGATGGTCTGAAGACGGACCTGATGCGAGTGGCCGGCACTCTCCATTTGTCAGAAGATCTTGAGGAGTATCAGGCGAAATATCCTGAAGTGGTCGCTGAGGCGGCCTTGCCCTTTGATGCCGATATGGCTCAACTGATCGTTGTGAGCTACTATGGCCGAAGTCCGCAAAAGGAAGACCTCTACATAGACGTGCCCATTAGCCTGGATGCGCTGGCTTTGGTTGCCTTGGCCAAATCGGTCGGAGGACAAAGCACACGATCAAACAGAGGAGGAGAGGCGCTGATCTATGGAATCCACGGGCAGATTGCTCGTGTGGCCTTACCTCGGCTCGTTCCACAACGCACCAAGATTGCCTACAGCACCCTCCAACTGACGGATGGAACGACGACCTTCGACGCGCGCTCCCAACGGGTGTACGATATTGGGGCCGTCGCAGAAAAGAATTTGGATGACGAGTACGCCAGCCTGGTTTTGAGGGCTGTGGCCCGAACCGCCATGAAAATGGCAGCGGCGGAAGGAATAGGAATCGGCGCCCGTTCCGCGGTACACAAAAATTCACAAGATTGGGTTGGGCTCGTCGCTGTTATCCTGGCGCGAATTTTAGTCCTAATCACTGAAGAAGCCGATATCCGCTCATGGCGGACTTTGCCAGGAGAAATTCAATTTACCCGCCTATGGATTCCAGCGGGATCCTACAATTTAATGATGAACGTGGTTGATGGTCAGGGACGGGTCATTGGATCGCCGAACACCGAACAACTTGATTTTCGGAGCGGAGAGGTTCGGGTATTGCTCCGGCAGTATTCAGAATAAAAGAACTGTTGTGATGTGGGTCAAAATTTTTCTTCCCTTGATTGGTGCTCTGATGCTGTCCGGATGCTGGTTTCGAATTACGCCAACTCCTCCCGACTGGATCCTGACCCCACAGAAGGCCTATCCGACCGATCAGTATTTAGTAGGAATGGGGGAAGGGTCTACCCGTGACCAGGCAGAAAAACGTGCGTATGCGGCCGTGGCGAGAATATTCTCTGCCAACGTTCAAGCCAAGTCCCTTGATCAGGAATCGTATTCCCTGACCGAAACGAACGATCAATTTTCGACGCATCGGACCTTGCGTATCGATCATGAGACCCGGGTGACGACGACCAAGCTCCTTGAAAATGTCAAGGTATTGGAGGCCTGGTACAGGACCCTCGATCAACAGTTTTTCGTCCTAGCCGGCTTGGATCGACACCACACGGAGACCCTCCTGGTCGAACGTCTGGGCGATCTGGATGCCACTATTGAACGATTGGTCGCGCAAGGTCGATCTCATCCTCAAAAATTTCATCGCATTCCAGGATATAAACAGGCTCTCGTTCTTCTGCATCGACGAAAGGTGATGAACACGGATTTGCGGGTCATTCGGGCCAGTGGAGAGGGGGTACCCTCATCCTATACCAGTCCACAGATCCAACGAGAATTTATGGATTTTGTCGCCCAAAATTTGCTCATCTCGGTGGCTATTGAGGGAGAATACCATGAGGACCTTGAACGGGCGATCTTGGAGGGGCTCAAGCAAGAAGGCTTATTAGGCAGTCCCGCCAGTTCAATGTCCTCGGAGATTGCGGACCTGGCTATTGTTGGGCAAGGACAATTTTGGACGGTGGATTTACCAGATCCCTTGTTCAAATATGTGCGATGGTGTGGCGAAATCGATATCTATGAAAACCCTTCTCATCGACTTATCGGTGTGATTTCAGAGACGGGACGGGAAGGCCATGTGACCGAAAAGGAAGCACGGATTCGTGCCAGCAAAGTCATGCAGGAAGTCATCTCTAAGGAAATCGCCCGTCTACTTACTCGATCCGTGTTCAGTGCCGGACCGGATTCGTCACAGAGTCAGAGTGTTCCTAACGCCTGTTCTCGCTAACACACGGTCTTCTTGTTCGGTTTAAAGAAGTCTCTTTTTTCTTTGTGACGGCAGTAGATAGATTTGGTGGGTCAGACCGATTGAGAAAGGCTAACAGGATAAGTCTTGCTGCAGACCTTGGAGCAGTCTTTCCCATTCTTGGGTCTTTCCAATGTGCCTTTGCTGACGGTCCCTCAACGGTTTATTAGCGAAATCCTCCAAGGCCTTGAGGTCATTCTTGGACTGTTTCACCTTTTCAGCAGCATGTGAGAGATATTGACACACACCCTTGGAGGCCGGTGGCTGGCCGCCCGCTCGTTCAAAGAGCGCGAAGGCACGATAGCCCTGTTCTTGGCCTCTAAATAGGGTTTCTGCTGCCTGATACAGAAAGCGAGTCTGTTGGTGTTCTTCCTTTTGAGCGAGAATGTTTGCCATGAGGGCGGCCTTTCCAATGGAGAGGGCGGCGCCTTCAGGATCGCCATTCGCAATAGCCTCTTCGGCTTGTTGCTCCAAGCGATCCATTTCTCCAAGTTCTCCAGACACTTGCGCCAGGCCGTTTCCCGCATACAGGATCGTGAGTACTATAAAGAGCACCCAAATCCCCAGGGACTGAATGAGAACCAGTTTCATGACGTCAGCCGATATGCCTCAAGATGCGTCTTGGAGATAGGCGCTGGCGCTGAGTCAAGGTGGGCCTTGCTACTGGATCTGCGAATCCATTTCGATTTGTTTATAGGTCCAACTCGTGGCCTCCCGCAGTTCGGCCATTTCTTTCGAATTGTCATGAATCACCCAAATTTTGTTTTCTAGCTCATAAATGGGGGCAATAGCTTTTGCATTTCGCAGTTTGCCTAAACTCCACACGACTTCTGTCATAACAGGAAAATCGATGTCCGAGGATGTCTTGATGTGAGAAAGACTCTCAACGACATAGGCGAGCATGGGAGGTGTGATGTTGGGATCTCCGGTAAGTGAGGCAATTTCCCCTAAACCTTTGGCTGCGGCTGCTCGAATCGCCGAGTCCTTCTGGGAGTGAAAAATTTCCGTTAAGAGGGGAATAGCTTCACTTCCCGCGCTGGACAGCGCCACGATAGCTTCTTGCGCAATTTCAGGATCCTGGATGAGTTCTTTCAGTAAGGGAATGTATTGTTGGGATTGCACCTGAGGCATTAAGGATAGGATTCTAATCTTTCGTTTATTTGGCGTCTGAGGGTTATTGAGGAGATTGAAAAGGCGGGTATTCTGTCCCCATTCTGCGGCAAGCATAACGGGGAAATCGAATTCTCGAATTCGCTCGGCTAATTCTTGGATTGCATAGGGGCCGGATTGTGGTGCATTCGCGGCCTGGGCGGCTTGGCCGGAATCTTCAAATTTGGTTCGTGCTTCTTTGTTCCAACCCAAGTCTCGTCCATCTAACTGATAAGAAAAAAGACAGGCCGGCCCTTTCCAAAGACGGGATGGGGATCCGATTTGGTCGGCATCGCCGCCGGCACGAGTTGTTCCTGACCAAGTTTTTTGTTCCTCGCATTTGACGTTCACCCTCACATCGTATGGAGCATCCCGACTGGTCACTACGGTGTACCCTAATTCTTCCAAGCGCTGTCGTACAACATTTTCAATAACGGTTCCATCTACTTTTCCATGCTCTGTCAACGCCAGGACCTGAATCAGAATGGTTTGAATGGCGTCAAGTTTCGCTTTTTGGTCTGCGTCGAGATACGTCCGCCTGGCCAAGCCCTCTGAGCCGAAAAGCCCAACGAGCAAAACTATGGTGATGAATCCACATGTTGCCCATGCCCTCATGCCTGACCTCCCACTGTACAATGTGAAGTGTTAAATGAGTATGATCGCGATTTCCAACCCTCATGACCTCATGGGTCATGACTTGGTTAACAGGAAGTTGACAAGAATTTCTCAGCATTGTCCCGCATATTATCAATAAGTTTGCAACATCGCAGCATCCTGCAAAGCTATGGCCTTATAGGCCCAACTGGTGGCCTCTCGCAATTCGGCCATTTCTTTTGAATTGTCATGAATCAACCACACTTTATCCTGTAGTTCTGAAATGGGCTTGATCGCGGGCCCCCATCGTAATTTTCCAATTGCCCAGACCAATTCGGTGAGCAAGGGAAAATCAATATCTTCCGAGGTTTTTAAATGAGGTAACACTTCGGAAACGTAATGTGCCAACGGGGGAATCGTGCGGGGATCTCCCGACTTGGACGCAACAATCCCCAAGGCTTTTGCCGCTTCGGCCCGCAGATTCGATTGACGACTGGTTTGGAATAAATCGATGAGTAAGGGAATAGAATCGACTCCGGCACCCGAGAGCGCATTGATGGCTTCTTGCTGCAAGTCCGTGGACTCGAGGAGTTTGGTCAGTTGCGGAAGCGCTTCTTCCGCATGAGCGTCACTGAGGACGGAAAGGATTTTTACTTTCCGCAATTTGGGTGTGTTGGGATCATCCAATAGTTTGAGCAGGCGATCGATTTGGCCCCACTCGGCGGAGAGCAGGACAGGGAAGTCAAATTCCGCAAGCCTTTGGTTGAGATGCTCCATCGCATATTTTCCGGCATCGTCAACCTTGGCATCTTGGGCGGCCTGCCTGGCATCGGCAAAGGTCGTGCGGACCTCTTTTTTCCATTGAAAATCGTTCTGTTGGAGGAAATAGGTTAACAGACAGGCTGGCCCCTTCCAAAGCCGATTTGGCGCATCGGCCAGGTCCACGTC
>JACDDF010000118.1 GCA_013817135.1 Nitrospirales bacterium | reverse complement strand
ACCTATTAGGAAATAATTTTCCTCTGTGCCAAATGCCTGTTTGTGAAAAGATAGATTGAGGTGGGCAAAGGCATCAGAAGATGTCGGATTAAAAAAAGGGGAGGCTGGATGGCCTCCCCCATAATTCTACCTGAATGGTGAACCGGCCAATTATCGTTTGGAGTATTGGAACTTGGCCCTGGCGCCTTTTTGTCCGTATTTTTTCCGCTCTTTCACCCTGCTATCTCTGGTGAGCAATCCATTTTTTTTCAAAGGATCCCGTAATGAAGGATTATACAGAGCTAAGGCCTTTGCAATGGCATGGCGAAGGGCTCCTGCCTGACCTGAAACGCCTCCACCGGTCAACGTGGCTTTGACATTGAATTGCCCGCTGGTTTTGGTGACCTCGAATGGTGTTTGTATTTGGATTTGATGTGTCAATCGTGGGAAATATGAATCTACTGATCGTGCGTTGACTAGGATGTCGCCTTGTCCTGGTTCTACCCACGCTCGGGCAATCGCGTTTTTCTTTTTTCCGGTTGCGTATTGAACTGTATCGACCATGTGAGAATAGATCTCCTTTTTTCGTTGGAACGGTAACTGATGACTTTAGAGGTTTAAAGGCGTTGGGCTTTGCGCTCGATGCAGATGCTCGGCACCAGGGTAAATTTTGAGTTTTCTGGCCATTTGCTTTCCTAACGTACATTTTGGAAGCATCCCACGAATGGCTTTGGAGAGCACTTCAGTTGGTTTCTTTGCATGAAGATGCTCGGCGGTAATGGCTTTAATGCCTCCAGGATACCCTGTGTGGTGATAATAGACCTTTGTACGAAATTTATCGCTGGTGAATTGAATTTCGCTGGAATTTATGATGACGACATGATCCCCTGTATCGACATTCGGGGTGAACGTTGGTTTATGTTTTCCACGAAGGATAGAGGCAACCTTCGCGGCCAAGCGTCCAACGGTTTTTCCTTTAGCATCGACTAAAAACCATTGTCGTTCAACTTCTAGCGGTTTAGCTTGATAGGATCGCATGAGTGTCTTCTTTCCTTTCCTCTACTTGATTATATGCCTAGATATCAGTCTGTTCTAATCCTTTTTGATCGAGTTTGGAAAGCCAGGTATCCAAATCTTCTCCCCCGCGACGTTCCAGGACTTCTGGGGTGACGTAGATTGGACATTGACATCGGAGAGCCAAGGCAATTGCATCACTCGGCCTTGAGTCGATCGATTTTTCCAAGTCATCTTTGGATAAAAATAGCGTTGAAAAATACGTATTATTTTTGACTTCCGTGATCACCACTTTGTTTAGGGTAAAGCCAAGGTGCGAGGCAAAGCTGCAAATAAGGTCATGGCTCATGGGGCGGGGTGGGATGACGTTCTCCAAGGCCAACCGAATGGATGTTCCTTCGGCGGTTCCGACCCATATGGGAAGAACCTCTGAGTTTTTTTCATCCCGTAAGACCACGATTTGGGTATCGGTATTCGGATCGACCAGAACCCCATGGACCTTTAACGGAATTAATGTGTTTATTTCAGTCATCACCCGCACACTCACTATTAATCGTAAATATTTCAGATGGCCACATGGACATCAGCTAGACATCTGATTTGCCAAAATCCTCA
Source organism: Nitrospirales bacterium (assembly GCA_013817135.1). GTDB lineage: Bacteria > Nitrospirota > Nitrospiria > Nitrospirales > UBA8639 > Nitrospira_E. Next base: position 5,345 of record JACDDF010000118.1, on the reverse strand, counting down.
GGCTTGAGGTTTTCCAGCCATCGTTCCAACTCTTCTGAATTTTGTTTATGGAGCACTTCTCCGGAAGCAAAAATGGGAGCATCCGTGCGAAGGGCCACGGCAATTGCGTCACTTGGCCGGGAGTCAACGGTGAATTCTGAATCTCCAAAGAGAAGATGGATTTTGGCGAAGTACGTATTGTCTTTCAGATCCGTAATAACCGTACTTATGACCTTGGCATCCATATTATCAAGAACCGTTTTCATGAGATCATGGGTCATTGGCCTTGGAGGAGCTATCCGCTCTAAGGCAAAACTAATCGCGCTGGCTTCGGCCTTCCCAACCCAAATAGGGAGCATGTCCGAATTCTGTTCATCTCTCAGGATGACAATATAGGCGTTGTTATAGGGGTCAAATAAAAGACCCCTGACGTTCATCTGATTCAACATACAATATGCCAGTCATATACAAGAAGTGGGTTTCACTTGAAAATCAAACCTGGAAAATTAGCATTCAAGGAGATCTTTTGTCAATGAAAATAAGGGCTTCTCAATCTCATCATGCTCTTGGTGATATCTCGTCATCAATTGGTCATCAAAAAAGAATGTTACGGCTTCAAAAATTATATCATGTATGGGAGGACATCGGTAACCAGCCTGCATTTGATCTGCTTTCCTTACTTTTCATGCCTGGAATTCGAGTTTCGCTTTGACTGTAGCGGTTACCCACTCACATGCTTCCTCACGGGAAATGTGATGCTTCTCCCCGGTTTTACGGTCTTTGATTTCAATGGTGTTCTGTGCCAATCCTTTATCTCCAACGATAATCTGGAGAGGAATGCCTAGCAAATCTGCATCGTTAAATTTCACTCCACCTCGTTCCTCACGGTCGTCAAGTAACACCTCTATCCCGTTTTTGGAAAGGTCCTGATAGAGCTGATCTGAGGCATGACGTACGTTTTCTGATGCCGTGACGGAAAGAATGTGGACATGAAAGGGGGCAATGGGCATGGGCCAACAAATACCTTTGTCGTCATGGTTTTGTTCAATGGCTGCTGCCGCTGCTCTGCTAACTCCAATGCCATAGCACCCCATGATAGCGGGGAGCGTCTGACCCTGAGCATCAAGGTAGGTTGCGCCCATTTTTTCACTATATTTTGTCCCTAGCATAAAGATATGTCCCACTTCGATCCCTCTTGCCGTTTGCAGCGAGCTGCCTCCCCGAGGGGAAGGATCACCGGCCTGGGCCTGGCGAAAATCTCCTATGCTCTCAATGGCAAAATCCCGATCGATGTTGACATGGATGAGGTGGACGTCCGGTTCGTTCCCACCGACAATGAAGTTGCTCAAAACAGCCACGGCATGGTCAGCCAGAATTCGAACGTTCTGAAGACCGATCGGTCCGACAAAGCCGATTGGGGCCGTTGTGAAGCGGGAGACCATTTCTGGAGTCGCCAAGGATAATTCATGAATACCAAGGTGTCGTTGAATTTTGATTTCGTTCGCTTGATGGTCCCCTCGAATCAGGACTGCGGTTATCTCATCCGTGCCAGTCTGATATAGGAGGGTTTTCACCAGGCGGGAAGGAGGTACGTTGAGTAAGGCACATACCTCTTCAACTGATTTGGCATTGGGTGTGGAAACCTTTTCTGACGGTAGTGGGGCGTCACGCTTCCCGATGGTGGGTGGAGCAATCTCGGCCCGCTCGACATTGGCAGCATATTGCGTATCCGGATCAAAAACGATGAGTTCCTCTCCGGTATTGGCTAGGACCATGAATTCGTGAGAAGAGATGCCACCGATCAACCCGGTATCGGCCTCCACCGGACGAAATTCGAGGCCCATGCGAGAAAAAATACGGCAATAGGCGTCGTACATGCCTTGGTAGGTACGTTTGGCTCCTTCCGCATCCTGATCAAAGCTATACGCATCTTTCATGATGAATTCACGCCCTCGCATGATGCCAAATCGTGGCCGAATCTCATCACGAAACTTTGTTTGGATTTGATAAAGGGTGACGGGCAATTGACGATAGGAGCTGACCTCTCGACGGAATAAATCAGTGACGACTTCTTCGTGAGTGGGGCCCAGGCAAAAGTCTCGATCGTGACGATCATGTAATCGGAACAGTTCCTTTCCGTAGAAATCCCAGCGATCTGTTTCTTTCCACAGCTCGGCCGAAGAAAGAATCGGAAGTAAAAGTTCTTGGGCTCCTGTCCGGTTCATTTCTTCCCGAACAATGGCCTCGATTTTCCGAATGACCCGCAATCCAAGAGGAAGGTAGGAATAAATGCCGGCTGCGACTTTCCGGATCATTCCGGCGCGAAGCATGAGTCGGTGACTGGCCACCTCGGCTTCCCCGGGATCTTGTCGCATCGTTGGAATTAATGATTGTGATACACGCATGAAGACACCTGGTTATATGGTTGAGGACAAAAAAAATCGCAGAGCAAATTCACCGGGCTTGCAAGGCAGTAGACGTTCAACAGGGTGGAATTATTGGAGCAGACGACTGATGTCATTCCAGGTCGCATAGGCCATCAGGAAGACCAACAATACCAGGCCAATTTGTTGGGCCATTTCTCTCGACCGGTCTCCTAAAGGGCGACCCAAAATAGCTTCGCAGGCAAAAAAGAATAGATGCCCTCCGTCAAGAATGGGAATGGGTAACAAATTTAAAATTCCCAAATTAATACTTAAAATCGCAATAAGCCACACGACGCTGGCCATGCCTTGTTGGGCCTGCTCACCGGACACGGTGGCAATCATTAAGGGGCCGCCTAGGTGTTTAGACGAAATTTCTCCGGTCAAAAGCTTATAGAGCCCCATAACCGTTAATTCACACCATTTCCAGGTTGCCTTGAGGCCATCCCAAGGTGCGAGGAAGACAGACGTACTCTTGAGCACCGTACCCGCGCCGGCAAGTTTGATCCCAATGCGGCCAACAGCCTTGGTTTCTCCATCGGGAGAGGTGCTGGTTTGGCCTTCAGGGGTGATTCGAAGTGACACCGTCTGCCCGCCGCGTTCGACCTGTACCTCTAGAGGGGTTCCAGGGTGATTGCGAACGATCTCGGTCATCTGTGACCAAGTGACAATCGGCGTTTCATTAATTTGGATAATTCGGTCATCTTGTTGAAGACCCGCAGCCATGGCAGGCGTGTCGGGCATGACTCCTCCGACTAACGGAGCATGATCCTCAATGCCTAAGGTGTATTGAGGTTCGTCCGGGCGATCAGGCACCATTTGAACGGTTGGAGTGATGATCAGCGTTTTCACGCTATTTCCCCGAATCACATCCAGTGTGACGGGACGCCCATGGGCCTTGCCCACCTGTTGATAGAGTTCACCTAGGGTCGAGATATCCTCTTCGTTGGCCCGGATTACGCGATCACCGATGTGTAATCCGGCAGTTTCGGCCGGAGAATCTGGGGTGATAGCTTCAATGACCGGTGTGATGTTGTCGATGCTGGGCACAAACAGGGGTGACCCTAAGGCCAGCATTCCCGTAAAAATCAGGTAGCTGAGGATAAAGTTGAATCCGGGTCCAGCCGCCACAATCAACGTTTTGTGGGGAAGCGACTGGTGAATAAAGGATTCACGTTGCTCAGCAGCTGAGACAGCCTCTGACCCTTCTTCTCCATATAATTTGACATATCCCCCAAGAGGAATGGCTGCTAAGAGATATTCTGTATCGCCAATCTTGCGACCAATTAGTTTTGGTCCAAAACCGATGGAGAATTTGAGGACCTTCACTCCCACCCAGCGAGCGGCCAGGTAATGTCCATACTCGTGAAAGGTCACAAGGACTCCAAGTACGACCAGGAACCACCATAACTTTTGCCCAAATAGAAAGATGGAGTCTGGGGAAAACGACAGGAGGTTATTCATGGGTGTGTAATCGCGGGTTCATATTGGTGAAGAGGAACAGGCTTTCATCATTTCTGTGGCTGTGCGTCGGGCCCATTGGTCTACCTCCAGGGCATCTTCAATGGATGTAACGGGAGTCGCGCTATAGGCATTCATTGTTTCTTGAATCACTCTGGGTATATCCAAAAAAGCAATCTGTCCCTTGAGGAAGGCATCGACGGCAATTTCATTTGCGGCGTTTAATGTGGCTGGAAGCCCGTCCGCTCCTGCCAGTGCGTCGTAGGCTAACTGGAGACACGGGAATTTTTCCGAATCAGTTGGGTAAAACGTGAATTTTCCGATTTTCCCTAGATCCAGGAGTGGAGGATTCAAGGGAATGCGTTCCGGGTATTTGAGAGCATAGGAAATTGGTGTTCGCATATCCGGGTGGCCTAATTGCGCTATGACTGACCCATCACAATATTCTACCAAAGAGTGGATAATACTTTCTCGGTGAATGACGACATCGATTTGATCGTGAGGGATATCAAAGAGCCATCGGGCTTCAATCACCTCTAGGCCTTTATTCATCAAGGTGGCGGAGTCGGTGGTGATTTTAGCACCCATTTTCCAATTTGGATGTTGCATCGCTTGTTCGGGGGTCACGTGTTCCAGATCATTGATAGGCCAATCCCAAAATGGCCCGCCGGAAGCGGTTAACACGATCCGGCGAATATCTATCTTCCGGTGACCTTCCATCGATTGAAAAATGGCGCTATGTTCGCTATCGATGGGAAAAATGGTGACATCATGCTTGTGAGCTTCCAGTTGCATCAATCGGCCTGCCATGACCATTGGCTCTTTGTTGGCGAGGGCAACCTGCCGGCCTGCTTGAATGGCTGTCAAGGTTGGCTTGAGCCCTGCTCCCCCGACGATAGCAGAAATCACTAAATCACCTTTCGATTCACTGGCGACGGCGCAGAGCCCCTGTTCCCCGTCCAAAATTTCAGTTGACGTGCGTCCCATCCGTGCTCGTAATCGGTTGGCGGCATCCCGGCAGGAGAGCGCAACCACTTCTGGCTTGAAGATGCGGATCTGTTCCTCAAGGGCCTGATCATTTGATCCGGCCGCCAGGCCGACGACTTGAAATTCTTCAGGGAATCTGGAGATCACATCTAATGTACTGTTCCCAATCGATCCGGTAGATCCTAAAATGACGATGTGTTTCACCAGATTCTCTCCCTATGGTTGCGCACGGTCTGGTTATTAGGTTGATCCCGTGAATAGGGCATAGTAGTAAAAGACCGGGCCGGTAAAGAGCAGACTATCCACACGATCTAACACTCCCCCATGTCCTGGAATGATTGTGCCTGAGTCCTTGATACTCACGCTACGTTTGATCGCGGATTCTGCAAGATCACCAAGCGCTCCGATTATGGCCATGCCCATGCCGAGAATAGCGCATTCCCCCAACGAGAAAAAGGGGAGAAACCAAAAGTGGCTGATGAGGCCTCCCAGCAC
>JACDDF010000117.1 GCA_013817135.1 Nitrospirales bacterium | reverse complement strand
GTAGCCTGGACTGATATAGCCTCAAATTAATAAAGAAGGTCACGATAGCCTTCCCCTTTCAGAGGACCGAATAAGAGCAAATCTATTGAACCTTGCCTGATATAACAGAAGCCCAACGCCATTCCGCTATAGTGGGATGAGGAATTCGTCTTTTTTCACTTAGGGACATCAGCATATTAATGCTAATAAAAAAAACATTTTCAAGACCATTACCTTAATAGGTTTTATGACATAGATTGTGATGAAATCTTATGAAAAATTTCCATTCAATTTTGATTTCTAGCCTAGTTGGTCTGAATGGTCACTCGGTCCGTGGGTCTTTCGTTCCATTGATTCACAAAAAAATAGGGTGCTACGATGCCGACCTCGGTAGAAGGCTTTGAATTGTAAACTATTTTAGGGGAGTCCCCAGATGTCTGGCTCAGACCTTCTCCTTGAGTATCTAACTAAATACCTTCCTATCCTTATCTTCATCGGCCTTGCCCTGGGGTTTGGCCTGGTCACTCTTGCTCTTTCCTATCTGGTTCAACCTAAATATCCCGAACCAGAAAAACTTTCGACCTACGAATGTGGATCTGAACCCTTTTCTGATTCACGAATGCCATTTCCGATTCGGTATTATGTCATAGCTATGCTGTTTGTGATTTTTGATATCGAGGTGATCTTCCTTTATCCTTGGGCGATTACGTTTAATCAGTTGGGCGTGATCGGGTTTATTGAAATGATGATATTCATTGGATTATTTGTCGTGGCGTATGTGTACGCCTGGCGAAAAGGGGCGTTGGAATGGGATTAATTCAAATTGGAAAGCCTCAAAAGGACGGGGAATTGGGAGTCATGACCCTTTCCCTGGAAAAAGTGGTGAACTGGGCGCGGAAAGGTTCTCTCTGGCCCATGACGTTCGGCCTCGCCTGCTGCGCCATTGAGATGATCGCCGCCGTGTCTTCCCGTTATGATATTGACCGGTATGGCGCGGGAGTGTTCCGCGCCTCTCCCCGTCAATCTGATCTGATGATTGTGGCCGGAACCGTCTGTCGCCGAATGGCTCCGGTTATTCGCAAAATTTATGACCAGATGCCAGAGCCCAAATACGTGATTTCCATGGGATCATGCGCCACATCCGGCAATATTTATGATAGTTATAGCGTTGTTCAGGGAGTCGATCGGTTCGTTCCCGTTGATATTTATGTGCCTGGTTGTCCTCCGACTCCGGAAGCTTTGTTTGATGGGATTTTGAAATTGCAAGAACGGATCATGCAGAAACGGGTGTTCACCAAACAACCTGAGCAGGTCAAAGTCTAAGGAAGGTTACGAAGAACTCATGCATCCGATTGCAGAAAAAATTCAAAGCCGATTTCCTGAAGGGTTTGTGGGGGCCAATGAATGGCGGGGAGACCTGGCGATTACTGTGAAGCGGGAAGCTTTGCATGATGTCTGTTCATATATCCGAAAGGATCCTGATCTGGACTGTGATTACATGGTACATGTCAGTTCAGTGGATTGGCCTGATGACGAAGAACGATTTGAAGTGGTCTATGAAGTTTACTCAATCCGGAAACGCCATCGCATCCGAATCAAAACCCGGGTTCCCGAACACGATTGTCTGGTCGATTCCATGACAGATCTTTGGATGGGAGCGGATTTCATGGAACGGGAAGTGTTTGACATGATGGGCATCCGGTTTAATCGTCATCCGGACCTTCGGCGCATTTTGATGCCGGATGATTACACAGAAGGATATCCGCTTCGCAAAGATTTCCCCGTTCAGGGGAAAGGCTGGCGTGATACCTTTGATTTTTTAAACGACCCGACTTAATTGCCTGGTCTCTTGTCTGGAAAAGGTGAGCCAAAAGGCTCTAGGTAGATATCATGAAGCTGGAAGACCAACGTACGACCGTCTATAAAGTCGATCCTAATCACCCCGAAACGGAGTCCTTGCCCACGCTCCGGACGGAAGAATTGCTGTTAAACATGGGGCCACAACACCCGAGTACGCATGGGGTATTGAAGGTCATTTTAGCGCTTGAGGGTGAGCGGATTGTGAAATCGACTCCGGGGCTGGGTTTCCTTCATCGAGGAGTCGAAAAACTGGCTGAGGGTGGGACATATCATCAGTTTATCCCTCATACGGATCGGCTGGATTATGTGTGCGCGATGTATAACAACTTCGCCTATTGCCGTGCCGTGGAAAAGCTCATGGATATCACTCTCCCCGACCGGGCGGAATATCTCCGAACTCTCGTTGCTGAAGTGCAGCGCATTATCGGCCATCTGTTCTGGTTGGGCACACAAGCGCTGGATATCGGGGCGATGACCGTGTTCTTTTATACCTTCCGGGACCGGGAGATTTTGTTGGACTGGTTCGATGAACTGTGCGGTGCCAGACTGACCACCAGCTGGTATCGCATCGGTGGCGTTGAGCGGGATTTCACCCCTTCGTTGACAGAAAAAGTTCAAAAATTCCTGGACTACTTTCCTCCCAAGATTGAAGAATATGTGGTGTTTTTGGAAAAAAACCGCATCTGGTTAGCCCGGACACGCGGCGTGGCGGTGATCTCCGCCGAAGATGCGCTGAGTTTTGGATTGAGCGGTCCGACCTTGCGAGGATCCGGTGTTGATTATGATCTGCGGAAATATGAACCCTATAGCGCGTATCCTAAATGTGAATTTAGCGTGCCGGTGGGAAAAAATGGAGACACCTACGATCGGTACTGGATTCGGATTGAGGAAATGCGTGAAAGCGTCAAGATTGTTCAACAATGTTTGAATCAAATGGAGCCGGGCCCGATCATGGCGGATGTGCCGAGTGTGACCTTGCCTCCTAAAGATCGGGTGTTCACGAATCTGGAATCGATGATTCAACAATTCAAACTTTTTTCGCAGGGATTTGATGCACCAGCCGGGGAAATCTATTGCGGAACGGAAGCCCATAAAGGCGAACTGGGATTTTATATCGTCAGCACGGGTGGAGGTCGGCCTTACCGTCTGAAAATTCGTGCCCCCTCCTTTATCCATATGGGCGCATTTGATTTCATGTCTAAAGGCTATATGATCGCCGATGCGGTCACCATTTTTGGCACATATGATATTGTGATGGGAGAGTGTGATCGGTAGTGTTGTTCTGCCGTACCACGTTTTGAAGGTATGTTGTTGGTTATTTCTAGAAAAGGACTTCAATGGGATTAAAGCCTGCCACCACGCCTGACGTCGAGGCTGCGACGATTGAACTCACCTTGGATGGCGAAGTCGTCCAGGCCAAGGAAGGAGTCTCCCTCTATGACGTCATATCCAGCACCGGAAAGATTGTGCCCGCGATGTGTTACCACTATACATTCGATCCCTTCGGATCCTGTGGCATGTGTCTGGTTCTTCAGGAGGGAAAGAAAGCACCTGTCCGGTCATGTACCGCGAAGGCCGCGGCCGGGATGGTCATCCAGACCGAGGGAGAAGATCTGTTTCTGGCCAGGAAAAAAGCCGTGGAGAAGCATCTATCCGTCCATCCCCTGGATTGTCCCGTCTGTGATGCGGATGGCCATTGTGAATTGCAGGACATGGCCTTTGAACATGGCGTGACCAACTTAGCCAATGCGAAACAAAAGAATATTCCGGAAGACACGCGCAGCCCGGTTCTTGATTTCAACATGAACCGCTGCATCGCCTGCGGAGAATGTATCAATATCTGTAAAGACGTGCTACGAATCGATGCCCTGCAATTTATGAAAAAGGGCGGATTTACTCAGGTAGTGGCCAAGGGCGATCAAGCCTTGGATTGTGAATTCTGCGGGGATTGCCTGGCGGTATGCCCGGTCGGGGCCATCACCAATAAATTCTCGAAATATGCTTATAAACCCTGGCAGCTTAAAAAGACCACCACGACATGCAACTACTGCGGCGACGGGTGCCAAATTTATGTGGAAACCAAAGATACAGAAGTGGTGCGGGTGACCTCCCCTCTTTCCTGGAAGAACAAATGGGGAGATCGCACCGATACGGTGAATGGGCATGACGGAATCTGTGTGCGTGGCCGCTTTGGGTTTCAATTCATCGATAGTGCAACCCGCCTCAAAACTCCATTGGTTCGTACCGACTCCGGATTGCAACCATCACCCTGGCTCGATGCCTTAGATATGGCCTCAGGGCGCTTAGCCTCTGTCAAAGCACAATATGGTGCGCAGGCGATTGCCGGGCTCATCACTGCTCGCTGTACCAACGAAGATCTGTATGTGTTTCAAAAGTTTATGCGTTCGGTTATTGGCACCAATCATCTCGATAGCAGTGCCAGATATGGGCATCTGAATTTCGTCCGGGCCATGAAGGATGCCTTAGGCCTGCATCGCATGATGAATACCTCGGAAGAGATCAATAAAGCGAAAGCCGTGCTCATTATTGGAGCCAATATTACAGAGACCAATCCGGTCGCGAGTGTGCGCGTGAAGTCGGCTATGGGATTGTATAAGGCTCAAACCATTGTTGTGGATTCCATGCAAACTAATATCGCGAAATTGGCCTCTCACCCGATGATGGTCAAGCCAGGAACCGAAGGCCTCTTTATACAAGGCCTGGTGAAATCGGTGATTGATCAAGATTTGATCGATGAAGAAACCACGTCGGCATTTCCTGAAGCCCTGAATTCGTTGAGACAAGCTGTTGGGCTTCTTTCTCTTGAGAATATTGCCGACCAGACCGGAGTGAATCTGGAGCAAATCCATGAGGCAGCTCGAATTTTTGCAGAAGCGTCCCGGTCGATCATCATTTGCGGGGAGGGCATTCTGCGGAATGCCGGAGGCTATCAGCATATGTTACATCTTATCGATCTGGCCTGGGTAACAGGAAAGATCGGTCGAAAGGGATGTGGCATTAACACCTATACCGAGGAAGCCAATGAACAAGGTGCAGTCGACATGGGCGTTGCCCCGGAATTTTTGCCCGGTCCGGTTTCCTTCACCGATCTCCAAGCTCGCGAAACATTTGTGCGAGTCTGGGGCAATAATCTTCCAGACGTTGACCGCGGAGCCAACCTCACGGAAATTCTGGATCGCTGTAAAAATGGGGAAATTAAGGCTCTCTATCTGGTTGGCGAAAATCCATTAGAGACACTTCCCGCTTCCTATGATGTCACAAGTGCGATAGCAAAGTTAGAAGTCCTCATTTGTCAGGACCCCTTCTTGACGGAAATCGCCAAAATGGCCCATGTGGTTTTCCCTGCTTCAACGTTTGCGGAAAAAGACGGCACAGTGACCAATCAGGAAGGAAAGGTCCAATTTCTCCGTCCGGCTCTAGATTCTCTGGGAGAAAGCACCCTGGATTGGCACATTATGGTTGGTATGGCAAACGGGTTGGGCTCGCCTATGGAATACGAAACGACCCAGGATATTCAAAATGAAATCCGAAAAGTCCTTCCGGGTTATTACAATCTGGGGAAGGTAGCTCACGTAGCTCCAGACCTTTCCGGATATTTTTCAAAGGTTTTCCCGGGGGAAGTGGCTTCGCGGTATTCCGTCGGGAGGAAGAGTCCCACTCAACGGCCTTTTGCGTTACGGATGATTCAATTACTTTATCATTCAGGAAAACTTTCCACCCGGGCCTCCGGCCTGATGGAAATTTCACCAAATTCGTCACGTCTTCGCATGAGCGCCCAGGACTTCAACAATCTTGGTCTGAGTGCTGATGATCAGGTGCGGATCACTTCAGATCAGGGCGAAGTGGAGATGGGAGTGGAGGTGGATATGTCGTTGTTGTCAGGGACCTGTGCGGTTCCTGAACATTTCAATGATCCACCTGTGAAAGACCTTATGTCGCATCAGGTCGATCCTGTCACAGGGGTTCCTTATTTCAAATTGACCTATGTTTCTATTGAAAAGGCCTGATCAGAAAGACCAGTCATCAGCCAATGAGTAATTCTACTGCGACAAAGAAATTTTTCGACGCCGTGCTTTTCAGAGAAATCTGGAATGCCATGAAAGTGACGCTTAAGCATTTATTGCATCGTCCCATCACGTTTCAATATCCACGGGAGAAACGAACGATTCCTGACGCCCATCGTGGCGCACTTTGCCTGTTACGGTATGAAGACGGGACAGAACGCTGTGTGGGCTGTGATTTGTGTGAAGCGGCTTGTCCTTCACGCTGCATTAAGGTTATCAGCGAAGAAGACAAAAGCCTGCCACTTCAGCGCTATGCCAGTGAGTTCTACATCGACATTACAAAATGCGTATTTTGTGGATACTGCGTTGAAGCCTGCCCGGTCAATGCTTTGGCGATGACCAAGGTGTATGAATTTTCCACCCATGATAAGCGGACCCTCCTCTTTGACAAGGCGCGGCTCTACCAGATTGGAGAGCGTCATATAGATGATGCCAAAAAGTATCTCTATGCTCATAACCAAGAGAAGGAAGGGGAGGAAGGCCGCGCCTACCGCTACCATTTCCCTGTTTCAATAAAAAGCACACAGGAACCGTAGTTTCATCATGATGTGGCTTCTTTTTGGATATTTTGCCACGGTGAGTGTCGTGGCAGGGGTTTTGACTGTGGCATTGCGAAATGCCGTGCACTGCGCTATGGCCTTACTGACTCTCCTGCTCCATGTGGCGGGTCTGTTTGTCCTGTTGAATGCGGAATTCCTTTTTGCTGTGCAAATCATCGTGTATGCCGGAGCCATTCTTATTTTGTATCTTTTTGTGTTGATGTTGATGAATTTGAAAACGGAGGAACAGCATCTCCATAAAAAATATGCCATTCTGTTGTTTGCCGGAATGGCAATTTTTGGAGAACTTCTGATTCTCCTGATGCAATCTCCTTATGGAGGTGTGATTGGAACGGCGACGCCTGACCTCATCCTGCAAACGGGGCACAGCCATGCCATTGGGATCACGATGTTTAGTGATTATTTGTTGCTTTTTGAAGTGATTGGGATTTTCCTGTTAGGGGCAGTGATTGGCGCAATCGTCCTGGCCAAAA
>JACDDF010000116.1 GCA_013817135.1 Nitrospirales bacterium | reverse complement strand
GTTGCGACAGGCTTCTCGCGGCATCACCGTGAGCGCCAACGCGCTGGCGTAAGGCGCGATGACCAGGTCGTCTCCCAGCCCCCGCTTAAAGCCCAGCCCGGGGACGCCAAACGCCCGATATTGATAGACGTGGTGCATATCGGTGGCGTTATAGCAGGACTCGGAGATGCCCCAGGGCACCGCGCGTTGTCGACCGTATTCGATCTGGCGCGACACCGCGGCCTTGCAAGTCTGCTCCAACAAGGTGTTCTGGTAACTCGGCATGATCAGTTGCGGCATGAGATACTCGAACATCGAGCCGCTCCACGAAATTAAACTCACGGCGCCGCCATAACTGGTCAGCTGGCGACCGAGTGAGAACCAATGCTTTTGCGGGACCTGTCCTTGCGCGATAAGCAGAAAACTTGCCAGGCGTGCTTCTGAGGCCAGCAAATCGTAACAGGACGGATCACGGCGCCGTTCTCCCACATCGTATCCGATGGTCAGCAAGCCGCAGGAGGTATCATAGAGAAATTCAAAGTCCATCACCGCCAATTCGCGACAACGATTCACCAAATCGTCGATGATTCTGATCCGCTCCACTGCGCTCGTATGCGGGGATACGCCCACCCCGGTTGAAGACAGCCCTTCCGTGCCCACGACCGGCTTTCTGGCCAATTCCGCCAGTGTCGGGATGTTGGTGAAGTGCCGGGGCTCGGGCACCAACCATTTCAGGTCATCTCGCAGTGCGCAGGATTGCTGATCGAATGCCTGCGCCCACTGATACAGTTCGCCATCGATATCGCTATCCGCCGGGAGCCAGGCCACCAGGTCCACGGCAGTGCGGTGAATCTCTTCCAGCAGCCGATCGGCGGCCGCCAGTGTCTGTGGCTCCCCGTTCAATGTGAGTGTATGAAGATTGTCCTGAAGAGCCTTGATCTTCTTCGAAAGGTCCGGGGGTGGTCTGGAGGGCACGTGTTCGGCAAGGACCTGCAAGGTGTCCTGCATCCCTCGAAACGGGCACGAGGACAACACCGGCTGATCCTTCAACTCCGCCAAACCCGCTTGCAAGGTAAGTAAACTGCCGGCCAGGTTTCCGCTGTCCACCGACGAGACGTAGAGCGGACGAAGCGGTTTCAGCGTGCGTGTGTCGTACCAGTTATATAAATGGCCGCGGTAGCGTTCCAGCTTTTCCATCGTCGCCAAGGTCTGATCCGTGCGCCGCAGAAATTCTCCGGCGGAAAGGTACCCGAAATCGTAGGCAGACAAGTTCGCCAGTAGCGACATGCCGATGTTGGTCGGCGAGGTGCGGGAGGCAATACCCGCAGAAGGATATTCCTGAAAATTATCGGGTGGCAGCCAGTTGTCCTCCGGACTGACGAACTTCGCGAAGAAACGCCACGTTCGCCGAGCCGAGGCCCGAAGGAAGGCCCGTTGCTCAACGGTCAAGTCCGGTACGGGAACCACAAGGGGCAGACTGATCCACCAGCCGACGATGGGCGACCCCAGCCAAAGCAACAAAACGGGCGCACAGAAAACCCACTCCTCCGGGCGGCTGACCCCTAATGCAAAGATCAGGACCACCGCCAGAGCAGGCCCGATCCACATCTCCATAAAAAAATCAAGCAATGTCCGTCGCGCATTGCGACGGACATAGGATCGCATATGCCAGAGTAACAATCCCCGTCTCGTGAACAGCATCCGCACGCCCGAGCGCAGAATCGCATTCAGGCTAATCAGCGTCTCGTAGGGCAACAAGACCACTGTGAGCACCGCGAGCATGAACGGGTGGCCTGTGGATTTGCTTTTGAGGATGAGGTGCACCAGCCAATCCCGCTCTTCAGGTTTACGGATGAAATCGATCATGGCTCCGAGCACGATGGGCAAAAACACCACCCCACCGACCAGCAGAGTCCAGACCCATGCCGATCCCGGACCAAACAGCCAACCCCCTACCAGCAAGGCCAGCAGTGACGGGGACCCGAGGCTGCGTCGAAGATTGTCAAATATTTTCCACACCGACAAGGCTGTAAGCGGGTTCGGTGGCCGTTGCGCCTTCGATCCATTAGGCCATGGCGGTCCAGGCACATGCGGGAACAGCCAGCCGGCAAGCTGCCAGTCACCGCGTATCCACCGATGTCGCCGGCTAGCCTCTATGGCGTAACTGGCCGGATGTTCTTCAATGATATCGACATCGGTTACCAGTGCTGAACGTGCATACCCGCTTTCCAGCAAGTCATGACTGAGAATGAGGTTCTCCGGAAAGCGTCCATCGACGGCCTGGCGAAACGCATCCACATCGTAAATGCCTTTGCCGATGAACGACCCCTCCCCGAAAATATCCTGATACACATCCGAGACCTCGCGCGTATAGGGATCGACGCCTGATTCACCTGCGAACAGTTTCGTAAACCGTGACTGACCGGCACTGATCAGGCTGATTGACGTGCGGGGTTGAAGGATGGCGTAGCCTTCGACGATACGTCCCTTGTCGGGATCGTATACCGGCCGATTGAGAGGATGAGCCATGTTGCCGATCAAGGTACGTGCCGTGTCACGGGGTAGTTGCGTATCGGTATCCAACGTGATGACATATTTGATTGAACTGAGGAGGGATGGATCACCGACAATATCCGAGAATGCCGTTTGCCCCTCTCCCCGCAGCACAGCATTGAACTGCTCCAGCTTGCCGCGTTTGCGCTCATACCCCATCCACACCTTTTCGTGTGGATTCCACATCCGAAGCCGGTGAAACAGATAGAAGATGCACGGGCGGTCCTCGCGGTAGGTCTCATTGAGCGCCTGGACACCTGCGGAAGCCCTGGCGAGCAAGGCGTCATCATCCGGCAGCATGCGCTCAGGCGCGTCACGAAAATCCGTCAGCAAGGCAAAGAAAAGATTGGGATCGCGATTCCCCAGATATCGGATCTCCAGAGCTTCGAGAAGATCATCAATCTCTTGGGACCTGCTCAGCAAGGTGGGAACAACAACCATCGTGCGGTGAACGGATGGAATACGCCCTGAGAAATCCAAGCGTGGTAACGCCCGAGGCGCCAAGGTCAGCGTGACCACCAGATTCACCAGCGAGACGGCCAGCGCCGAGACACCCATCATCCCGGTTATCCCCAAAAACCAGAACCGCCAATCATCCGGCCCGAACCCATCGAAAGAGAACAGCACGACCGATGTCGCCAGGGCAGTGAGCAATAGGATGGGTCCGAGATACAGGGTCAGGCGAAAAGGCCGACTCGCCCGGATGACCCGCAATTTCCACGACACACGGCAGTTCACCCCACGCTCCAGTATGTCGCGTCCGTGATCGATCAGGTAATATCCGACATGAGAAGCACGGTCGTTGGAACCCATTCGCTCTGCAGCAGTCTGCGCAAGCACAATGGCTTGGCGTGCTACATCCAATTCACTGCACGAACTGCCTCTCGCCACATCTTCGATGACATGCCGATACCGGTCGCGGGTCGCGAAATCCTGGTTGGTGTACATTCCCGTCGGGTCCTCACACAATGTCTGTTCGACGACACTGAGCGACTCGACGTAATTCTTCCAGTCCATGGCTCCGATGAAACGCAGACTCCCGATACTGTTGGCGATGGAGATCTGATTGGTCGCGGCCGTTCGGCCTGCCGCCTCCGACAACTGTGTTGCCGTCACCCCTTGTTCGAGAAGTTTGTGTTCGACCCAGGTTTGAATGAACGCCATAGGCGGCCCCTGAGCCTGGAGTCTTGCGTAAAATTCCTCCACAAACGGTGCGGTCAACGGCACATCGGCATTGGCGAACTCGGCGAGCAACTGAACAAGCTGTTTCGGTTCTTTTACAGCCATCGCATGCATGCGGTCTGCCCAACTGATAGCCGCGTCGCGCTCCTCGCGCCGACGGGCAATACGTAACCCCACGCGACGAAGATTTTCCAAAAGCGCCAACTGGAGCATAATCGGGAATGCCCACAGTTCGCCCAGTTTTAACGGTTCAACGGTCTGGTATGCGGCGACGATATGGGTGGCATTGTCGCTGTCGACACGACCGTCCATATGAGAAATCAACTCCAACGCCAGGTCATAGATTCTGGGAAAACCGGCTGACGGTCCATCAGCCAGTCGCGGCAACTGCCGGCTGTATCCTCGCGGCAGATGCCGACGTGCCAGAACGATCTGCTGCTCGATAAGATAAAAATTATCAAGCAACCATGCCTCTGCCGGGACGATCCGTTGTCCGGGCGTCACTGCGGCTGTCACCAGGTCATACGCCGCCAGCAGCACGCGTTCATTGTCCGCCAGCCGCGGCAATAACCTGTCCGGCCCAGGGTGCGGATCGATTTTATGCTGACCAGTTAGCGTGACCGCATGACGTTTCAATTGTTCGATGCTGAACAGCTCCGAGCGCAGCAACTCTGTATCCCCGGGGTCACGCAACGCATTCTGTGCGGGTAATGAAAATCCGAATTTTTTTCCGAAAATTTTAATGACGATGACATTCTCCTCGCTCGGACTTAGGGTCGTCCGCGCAGTACCGGCCTTATGACCTGTGTTTGCCAAAATGTCATGCTCCGTGCTTTCAGCACGTCAGCCAGTGACCTGTCGATGGCTATTTTTTACATTGTCTTGGCTGGGATTGAGATTTACAGGGAAAAAACGGACAGTGCGGGAGCACAGCTTTTTGCTGGAACTCAAGGCCAAAGGTTTAGCGCTTGCTCAAAGTTGATTGAGCCCCGCACAAGTCTCAAGCCGTTCGACTGCGGATTGCTAAATCTTTAGACTCACGCTCCTGTCAGCTTAAGCCATATTAACACTATATCCATGTATGGATATAGGTCAGGTGACGGCACTAGGGCTGGTGGAAAAACTGTTGCCTATTTCTGTGGCCCGAAATTCGGGTTGGCTTCCCCAGGACAGAGGTATTTCACTATACTGGATCAACGAGTTCATCTTTATAGCGCCGACCGAACCGAAGGGCCATATCTTATGCCACTGAGAATTTCCACCTCGGGCCGGATACCTTTTTTACTTTCTTCTGTTGATTACAAGGACCATAACAATGGAACAAGAATCTCATACCCCCAAAGATAAGCCCCGGCGACGGGAACTGAGCATGGCCAAAGTAGAGCAGGTGAAAGACCCTGTCTGCGGCATGATGGTGGATCCGCTTACCGCTGCGGGAAAATTCGAGCATGCGGGCACCATGTACTACTTCTGCAATCCCCGTTGCCAGGACAAGTTCAGCCATGATCCGGATGGCTATCTCACCGGAAAACACCAGCAATCGATGGAAGCGGAACCTTCCAAGCCTGGCGCCACATATATCTGTCCCATGTGTCCGGGAGTGGAATCTTCCAAACCGGCGGCTTGTCCGAAATGTGGCATGGCGCTGGAGCCGGACATCGCAGTCGCACAGGCCACTAAAATGGAATATGTCTGCCCCATGCATCCGGAAGTGGTACAGGACCAGCCAGGGTCTTGTCCCAAATGTGGCATGGCCCTCGAACCGAGGGAAATAACACTTGAGGATGAAGCCAATCCCGAACTCCAAGACATGATGCGCCGATTCTGGATTGGCCTCGTGCTGGCCTTCCCGGTATTTTTCCTGGCCATGTCCGAGATGATTCCCGGCAAACCCGTCCAGCAAATCCTGTCACCTTCAGAAATGTCATGGGTGCAATGGGCATTAGCCACGCCGGTAGTCTTATGGTGTGGATGGCCGTTCTTCCATCGCGCGTTGGCTTCGCTCGTCAACCGCAGTCTGAACATGTTTACCTTGGTTGCCTTGGGAACCGGCACGGCCTATATCTATAGCGCCGTGGCCACGCTTGCTCCTGGACTCTTCCCTGCTTCCTTCCGTGGAGAAGGTGGAGAAGTCGCCGTGTATTTTGAAGCGGCTGCCGTCATTACCGTCCTCGTGCTATTGGGCCAAGTCCTGGAATTACGGGCTCGCAGCCAAACAGGAAGCGCCATTAAAGCCTTGCTTGGCCTGGCACCAAAAACTGCCCGGCGAATTCGCGAAAATGGCGAGGAAGATGACGTCCTCGTGGAAGCCGTGCAGCCGGGAGACAAACTTCGTATCCGCCCAGGAGAAAAAATTCCGATCGACGGAGTCATCCTTGAAGGTCAGAGTGCCGTGGATGAATCCATGATTACCGGAGAATCGATCCCGGTGGAAAAAGAGGCAGAGGCTCAGGTCACCGGGGGAACCGTCAATGGAACGGGAACCTTGGTGATGCGAGTTGAGCGAGTCGGCCGGGATACCGTGCTGGCGCAGATTGTTCGTATGGTGAGCGAAGCCCAACGCAGCCGGGCGCCCATTCAACGCATGGCCGACCTTGTCGCCGGCTATTTTGTCCCGCTTGTCGTAGGGGTTGCGTTACTCACCTTCTTGATCTGGGCTTTTTTCGGTCCGGAGCCTCGAATGGCTCATGCCCTGGTCAATGCGGTCGCAGTCCTCATTATTGCCTGTCCCTGCGCGTTGGGCCTCGCCACCCCCATGTCGATTATGGTGGGAACGGGACGAGGAGCCACGGCCGGCGTCCTGATGAAAGATGCGGAAGCCCTGGAACAATTGGAGAAAGTGGATACCCTGGTCGTCGATAAAACGGGAACCCTCACAGAAGGCAAACCCAAACTGATGTCGGTCGTTTCCCTTTCCGATAGGCAGGAGGATGACCTGCTGCAATTGGTCGCCAGCCTGGAACGCAACAGCGAACATCCGCTGGCATCGGCCATTGTGAACGGGGCGAAAGACAAAGGGCTGGAGTTATGGAAGACTCAGGATTTTCAGTCCAAAACCGGCAAAGGGGTGATCGGAACCGTTCAGGGACACAGCATGGCACTCGGAACACGGAAATTCTTGGAGGAAGAGTACCACGTGAAGCCCGAGGCCTTCGGACCGTTAGCGGAGAAGGCCGAGGACCTGCGCCGCGACGGGCAAACCGTCATGTTTGTGGCCATTGCTAATCAGATCGCCGGCCTCATCGGAGTCGCCGACCCGATTAAACCAT
>JACDDF010000115.1 GCA_013817135.1 Nitrospirales bacterium | reverse complement strand
GTATTGGAGGGGGGGGATGTCAGAGGGAAGGGGTAGAAAAAGCGGGGAAATGTTGGTCTTGGTTCCCGTGATTTTGGTGAAGAAGCCTCGTTACTCTGGACCGTTTCGAAAAAAATCGGGAAGTTCATTCAGAATCTTTCCTGGGGAAATGGGTTTTGGCCAAAATTCAGAAGCACCAGTCCCTAAGGCAATCTCGCGGTTTGTGCTATCGGATTGCGCACTCATGAGGATAATCGGAGTTCGCTGAAAATTCTCCTGTGCTCGAAGTCGTTCACAGACTTGGAATCCATCAAGACCGGGCATTTTCACATCCATAAATATCAAGTCGGGTTGAACACGTTTTGCGTGTTCGAGGCCACTCTCGCCATCCTCTGCACACACAACCTGATAGCCAATTCGTTCTAAGATATCCCCGAGGATCATCAAGTTATCCGGGGAGTCATCAATGGGTAGTACGGTGACGGAATCGATACCGGAAATTTTTTCTAATGTCTGTGGTGAAGATGATGTCATGTTCCTCATGACTCCTTCCATTCCTTGTAGTGTTGCCCCATCCATTTTTGTTACCCATGTATTTCGCAAGGAGAGTGCCAGATTCTTTGGGCACTGTAACGCATTTAAATATAGCTGTTTTTAGCCAATCTGTCTCAAGGGATAGGGTGTCGTGAGGTGTGTCATGGGACAAACAGGATGAGACAGGAAGTGTGTTTGAGACGATCCACAAAAAATGCGACCACGATCATGAGCTCATTCACAAACGGGTGCTATCCGTCTGTTCGGATTGATCACGACAGCATATGATTGGAAGATCACCTAGCCAAAAATCAGAGATTTCCATAGGATTGAATTTCCCCAAAAATAATGAAAATTGAGGAGGGTTTACTGAACGTTCATGGTAGGCTACCTGAAATCTCTTCATAAATTTGGTTGGCCGAAATCTACGTGGAAAATCCGGAAAATAAAATAAGTCAAAAAATTCAATTGGTGAGTATTGTTATTCCCGTATACAACGAACGGAAAACGATTGAGACGATTGTCGGCCGCGTGCAAAATGTGGAAATTCAAAAAGAACTGATCATTGTGGATGATGGATCTACAGATGGAACTCGCGAATGACTCCTCGAGCGATTCGGTCAGGTTCCTTCGGGTGAAGAAGAAATTCAGAAAGAATTCGGGGAATCAGGTGCTGAATGTTCTCGTGTCCGTGTGCTGACTCACCAACGCAATCAAGGGAAGGGCGCAGCCCTGAAAACGGGATTTCTGCATGTCAGGGGGAGCATCGTCATCGTGCAGGACGCCGATTTGGAATATAGCCCGGAGGATTATCATCGGCTGTTGGAGCCGGTGATAAACGGTCGGGCCGATGTCGTCTACGGGTCCCGGTTTTTGGGGGCATGGAAAGGGAATTGGCCACTGGTCTCCTCTCTGGTTAACAAGATTTTCACCGCGTTAACCAATGCTGCGACGGGTTTATCTTTGACGGATGTATGGACCGGGTACAAAGTGTTTAAACAGGAAGTCTTAAAAGATATTTCGCTCAAAGAATCTGGGTTTGATTTGGAATTGGAGGTAACACTGAAAGTGGCTCAGAAGAATTGGCGCGTGACGGAGGTGCCGATTTCTTATTTTCCCAGAAGTAAAGCGGAGGGGAAAAAAATTGGTTGGAGAGATGGGATTCAGTCCATCAAAACTCTGTATCGGTATTCCCACACCTCATAACTCGTCGGATGGCCGTTCAGAAAAATGGTTAGTGGCAGAAAAGCGCAGTGCTGAGGTAGGCAGATGCCATCGTGGTGGATAGTCCAGGCATGGTTAGGTGCTGGTCAAATTCGTTTAGTGTTGAAAATGATGCTGAAGGGCTTTGCCCCAGTAGGAATCAGGTTGAGCCTGCCAGGCCTGCTCGTGCAGCCATTGCAAGCTGGCGCGGTCGCGTACCAGATGACAGAGTTCTTTTTGCGTGAGGGTGTGCGGGCCATGCTGAAAGCATCGTTTGCGGAGCGCGAGGATCATTTCTTGTTTTTTGCCACCTCGATGCGCATGTGCCATGGCTTGATGTACCTGGTTCAGGACCGGATCCAGGATAGCCTGTATGGCGGGAGAAGATCGTTCAGTGTATGTCTCCAATTGAGGATAGGTCCTGGCATAGACATCATCCAGCAACGGTGAGCCATGACGTTCCTCAGGAACTTGTAAAAATCCCCAGCGCTTCAGTCGTTCACCTGGTCCCACCCGACTGAGAAAGACGGAGGTGGGTGCGGCAAACACGAGTGGTCCTGCGACCGGGAGAGACCAGAGAAAAAACATCTGATCAAGCCAGAAAGCGAATGCGGCCCAGGATCCGGCAATCAGTGTTCCGGGTGCCTGATTTAATATGGCGGCTGACCAGCCGGTTTCATCTGTCCGATTCTGACCTGCCCAACGTAATGTTGTATTAAGCAGTGCTTCGACCACAAAACGGCTATGGGCCAACATGCGGATGGGCGCGAGGAGAGTGGACACCACTATTTCCAGTAAGACACTAATCAGGAGTCGAATGATGCCACCGTGTTGTTTGCCCCGTCGACATCGGATGACATCGATCACCGCCAGAAATTTTGGTAGAAACAGCAGGAACAAGGTGCTGCTGGCCAGAATGATGGCCCATTCCGGATTCCATTCAGGCCAATGGGGAAAGAGGCTATGAGGTTCCGGAAAGTAATTAATGGGATATAGCACCAGCCGTGCGGCCTCGATCGTTGTTAATACCAAAAATATTAACCATAACGGGGAGGCCAGGTAGGACATAATTCCGTTCAAAAAGGCCATGCGATGAGCAGGCCGCAAGCCAGGTTCAAACAGCATGAGCCAGATGTGCTGTAAATTTCCCTTGGCCCAGCGTTTATCGCGTTGCAGATCATCCACAAGCGTGGGAGGGGATTCTTCATAGCTGTGAGAGAGTTCCGGTTCCAGCCAGACTTCATACCCGCCACGTCCCATAAATGACGCTTCCACAAAATCGTGACTGAGAATTGGGCCATGAAAAAGTCCCGGTCCGGGAAGCCGCTTCAGGCCGGCATGTTCCATAAACGCTTGTGTGCGAAGAATGGCGTTATGGCCCCAGTAGACAGCTTCCCCAAGTTGCAGAGAAGCCAGTCCTGTCGTAAACAGTGGGCCGTATATATGATTGGCGAATTGCTGGACCCGTGCAAACATTGAACGGGCATTGATCAAGGTGGGGCTGGTTTGCAGAATGCCTGTTTGAGGTTCAGCCTGCATGAGTTGCACCATCGTGACCAGGGTGGATCCACCCATGAGACTATCCGCATCGAGGACGATCATATACTCATAGCCGGAACCCCAGCGGCGAAGAAAGTCGGCAATATTGCCACTTTTATAATGTTGGTTCAGAGACCGGCGCCGATAAAACAGATGTTCGCCCGCTCCCAATTCGGTACATAACCGATGCCAGGCGGCTTGTTCAGCCAACCACACATCAGGATTGCGGCTGTCGGAAAGAATGAAAAAATCAAAATGGTCAATCTGTCCGGTCTGTTCTAATGAGCGATACATCGCGCGAAGCCCGCCGAATGTCCGTTGAATGGGTTCGTGGTAGATCGGCATGACCACCGCTGTCCGTGAGAGGGGTTGAGTACTTAACCCTTCAGCGGTATGGCGTCCCAGTGGGGAAAATCGATCACCGCCGAAACACCGGAGGACAAATCCGAACATGCCAATCCAAAATCCAACGGAAATCCAGACGAATAGCACAAAAAACAGGGCAATAATGGCCATCTCCAGCAAATTTCCCCCGTGATAGGGAAGGATGGCAGTCATATAAGAAGAGGCCACAAATGCTTGAATGAGGACTAAGACGGTCAATAGGGCGCGCCGGAGCCCTGCGGCGATCCTCCAGCTTACTCGTTTGGGGGTGGCAAGCGAATGCTGGGCCTCGGCGATTGTGGCTTCACGAATTTTCATGGTTTAAAACTCATACTGCCGCGTGTGATTGGTGGAGCGGTGGTTGGAAGATCATGATTCTGAAGGGCAAAGTGGTCATGGATTCTTGTCATCACAAATTGCAGTGGATCTTCCTGCTCTGAGGCCAGTCCGGCTTCAACCAGGGTGAGAGCCCGCAGCGTGACTTCGCGGGTTAATTCTACTCCCATAGCCGAGAGGTAATCGCAGGCTCGTGAGAGGGTATGTTCGGCAACCGATCGGGCCATTATTCTTTTTCTTGTGCCAGAATCTGGTTATTCATGGGCAGGCGGTAAGTCCAGGTTTCGGTTAAGGCTGTCGTATCTGTTTTGAGAAATGCCCGCAAATGAAGAGGCTTTTTGTCTTGAGGTTTGGCAAGGATAGATAATCGCCAGCCTTTTATCTGTTCATGATATTCCACGAAATGCTCAAGGATGTCGCTATTGTCCAACACCGTGACCTGGCCGCTGATGGGAGAATCGGCAGGCATTTTACTCAGTGGGCCCCCGGCAAAGTCGATAATGATACGATAGGCCTGCGGAACATTTCCCCCACCGATACGATTCCCATCCCCGATAAAGGTGTTGACCACGGTTCCCAACGAATTTTGTGAGAGATTGGCCTTTCCAAAACTCACATCATAGGCCATCTCTAAAGGGGTTTCGCGGGTCACGGGCGTTACGGGGGTCCAAAACGCCACAATGTTGTCATGCGTTTGATTGGGGGTGGGCAGTTGGACGAGCACCACCTTTCCCTGCCCCCAGTCGCCCTGTGGTTCGATCCACGCGCTTGGACGTTGTTCATAATGTGCGCCCAGATCTTCGTAGCCGGAAAATTTTTCCTCACGTTGCATTAAACCGAATCCTTGCACATTGTCCGTGCTAAAAAAATCCATTTCCAGGTTGGCAGGATTCATCAAGGGTCGCCACAACCATTCACGGGTGAAGCCATCATGAATCTGCAATCCGTCCGAATCATGGACTTCCCGCCGCCATTCTCCAATTGGTCGAGATGTATTTTCTCCATAAAAGAACATGCTGGTCAGTGGGGCAATACCCAATAACTGAATAGGCTTTCTGGGGAAGAGTTTAGTGCGTACCTTGATCTTCGTCTGGCTGCCGGGTGCAATGGTAAACTCATACGCCCCAGTGAGGCTGATGCTGTCCAGCAATCCATAGATCACCATCTCTTTTGCATCTGGAGACGGGCGTACCAGCCAGAATTCCGTGAATGAAGGGAATACCTCCCCGCTGGGGAGTCCCGTATCAATGGCCAGGCCTCGTCCTGATAACCCAAACACGTTTTCCTTTCCGACGCCCCGAAAATAACTCGCTCCTGCGAATACCAGAAACTGATTTTGCTCATTTTTGTTTTTTAAGGGGAAGGTCAACTTGAACCCGGCAAACCCGACATCGGCCGGTACCCGTTTTTCTATTTCGGGGTCGGCAAAGACAAATTCGGTTTTCTTGAAAATCAGCGGACGTGGACCTTCGGCATCGATGACGTTGAGTGTCACCGGGTGGGTGTAATGCAACCCCGGAGTAAGAAACATGACTTGAAAATTCGATTGACTCTCTTTCCACAGACTGTGGTCAGGATTAAACCGGATCCCTTGATAGGCCTCATAGGAAATTTCCCGCATAATTTTTGGGACAAGTTGAGGGACTTCATATGGTTTATCCGCTAAATTTTTCGCTTTCTGCACCACCTGATCGAAGGTGAAACCCGCTGCGACATGCAGGGGGAACATCAAGAACATCGCGACCATACCAGCTAACAAGATTCTCATCACTGACGCCCCCGTTAATAAAGATTATGAAACTGCAATAGCCCATATAAAATATCCCATGGAGCACAGACCTGACGAAGGTTTGCTCGATGGGGGAGGTTATTCTGAGTTGCCTAAGAGGGGGATGGTCCACCTGCTTGATTTGTGACCGGTCGCCTATTGTACTACATGGGAGTATGAAAAACTGAGGGGATGAGGAGAATTTATCGTAAGAACATTCAAAGGTGAGAGAGCTTGATCTCTTTCTTACATTGGATGTGGTAGACAGGGGATCCATTTGAGACGGTAGCACGCAAAAATCCGGTCCTGGTTAGTGTGTGCAGTACCTTGAAGCAATTCTCGTCTTCATTGCCTGAGTGAGAATATGTTCTTATCAAGGACATTTTGGGGTCGATTATAGCATATTCTGATCTGGTATCTATCCGGCTCTGCATTGTTTTTTAAAGGTTTTTACCCATTGTTCCTCAAGAATATGGAAAGTTATCGATTGACATCTGCAATTGAAAGAGGAACCGATGTCCAATCTCAGAGTGCCTTTCACCTTCTTGAAAAAAGGGCTAGGTGCAGTGACCGTCTCAGGATCTCCCTTTCCCACTATGGTGAACCGGCTGGATCAGGGCCATGGATCGGCGCATGTCTAGGGAGGGTTATGGCACGTTATTAAATGTCCAATCAGACTCAATGGAGGTTGAGTTAGCACTTTTGAGGTTTGATGTCTCTTCAGTCGACTTCGGGAAATACGTATGATGTGTTTCAGGAGATGAACGTAAAAAACAGGTCATAGGAAATCATTTTTCAAAATCCTGGTCACCATGTTTGGAAAACCATTCGTTATATTTGCCGAATAAGACAAGGGAAGTACTCTCTTGAATCCCTGCCGTCGATCAATTGATTTTTTGAGGCTGTCGCCTGCCTTACTAAGTCCTGTCTGAGGACCCCTGTTTTCAATGTTTTATGAGTTTCTTTAATAATGTAATGCTTGCCTTGGTCATCATTGATTAGATCTGAGTTGAGATTTACTGATGGCGGAAATAGCGGGTAATGCGGAGGTCTTCGCCGGCGGTTTTGACAAAGTAGGTGGTGGGGAGTAATTCCTGTTGTTGATTTTGTGAGGTTGTAAAGACAAAGGGAGATGAACCTCGACGACGGCCTGGAAGCCCAGTAATCAAACCATTTCCTCTCCGTCACAAATATTGGTGCAGTGACCAAACGCCTCGGAGTTGTTCAATCTAGAAACCAGGAGACCCTCTGATACGATGTGCTGTGGCC
>JACDDF010000114.1:0-2500 GCA_013817135.1 Nitrospirales bacterium | reverse complement strand
TGCGCAAAGAAAGCGACCCCGCCCCCTTGATTTCCTAAACTCATGCCGCCGCTTAATACCTGCATTAAGAACCATAAACCTAATACCATCGCCGCTGGAACATTAAAGGTGCCGATAAACCCATAAGGCACTAAAACCAACACTCGCGCATGAGGATACAGTAATAAGTACGCACCTAAAATCCCTGAAATCGCCCCGCTAGCACCAACCATTGGTATCGTTGATTCGGGATCAATTAAGGCATGGCTCAAGGCAGCCAATACCCCGCAAATTAAATAGAACAAAACAAACTTTGTATGGCCCATCACATCTTCGATATTATTTCCAAAAATCCACAGATAGAGCATATTCCCTATTAAATGCATCCAGCCCCCATGGAGAAACATACTTGAGAGAAGCGTTCCATAGGCAGGCAGACTCACCAGTTCGTGTGGTAATTGAGCATGCCCCAACACGACTGCGGGAATCGCCCCGTACATATAGACAAACGCTTCATTGCCTGGCATCGAGAGAGAGATTTCATACAGGAACACCAGAATACAGGAGCCAATAAACGCCACCGTCACCACAGGCGTAATTTCAGTAGGATTGTCATCCCGAAGTGGAATCATGGAATCGCCCTCAAGAAGCTTCTATTTGAATAGTCAGAACTAAGCAGAGGCAGGAGAAAAATCAGGCAGACCCAAAACGGGGTTAAGAAAATCCTGAGAATCACCGTCTAAAGAGATCGAGAAACCAGCAGCATGGGTGTGTCCGCCTCCACCATATTTCCCCGCAATATCGGACACAGAAATCCCTCCGGCTTTTGACCGAAGAGAAAAATACCGGCGGCCATCTTTTTGATGCCAAATGAGACAAAATAGATGCCTATCGGAAAGATGCTCACCTATTTGGCTAGTTAAAACGGCTGAGTGAACAGCGGGAACCATATGCCCTTCGAACGACACCATGGTGACTTCGTTTGCCATCTTTTCAACCAATGCCTTTTCGGATCGCAAAATACCTGTTCCCTCAACTTTTAATGTTTCAAATTGAAGAGATTCCCACCGTTCAAATCCAAACGGGTATGACGCCAGCGCCGCACTAATTTCCCGACTACCGGGAAGTTGCCACTGCCATAAATCCTTATCCTGCACATATTGCAGGAGCCAGGGAACCGGTTGCGTGTGAGCCCATTCCCATGCCAGGACCGCGCCACTCCGATTCATATCGAAATACGCAAAAGGCAAATCCTTCAGAGAATCCTGCGCGGTAATGTGATGATCTAAAATATAAAGACTGGCCACCTGATCCGCCATCGCCAATATGGTTTCGCGGTGATAACTAAAATCCACCATCACCACATGCTGATTTTGCAATCCATCCGGAGGCGGATTCCCATGCTTGACCGCCACATAGCGAGCCTGGGGAAACCGTTTCCAGAGAGCCCACGCTGCGCCAAATCCATCCATGCAATCGGCGTGATACAACACCACGTCCGGTGGATTCTGGTCGGGTAATTCATCAAATTTTGTCATCATCATCACGCCTCTCGGACTGAGCTTATCAGTTTTAAATAAATCCGGACAAACCCTCAGGACACTTCCCAAAACAACTATATGGCTACTGCTCGCGCATTGAGCCAATCAATGCAGTGCCGAAGACGTCCTAACTCTTTCCAATTGAAATGTAACACTAGACGGGACAAGTGAGAAAGGTGGGGTTCATCCCTCTCCTCGGGCAACGCCTCAACTTGCTGAAACTGCCCATAGGTCAAGAGGTCGGAAAACTCCTGGTTCAACTGAGTCATCTCCGCCTGCGAGAGCTGTTGATGAATTCGGATCACCATCGTATCTCTCACAATCCGTAAAGAATGATACACCCGGAAAAATTGCTGAATTTCCTCAACCGCTTCCTCTGCCGAATACACGACTTTGAAGAGCGCTAAATCGGATCGATGAATAAACCCGCGAGACAAGAGTTGTTGCTCCAAAAACTCCATCATTCGTTTCCAGTAATCGCCACCAGGGGACTCAATACACACAACGGGAATCGGATGCGTTTTCCCCGTTTGAATCAGCGTTAACACCTCAAACGCCTCATCTAACGTCCCAAATCCTCCGGGAAAAAGGGCGACGGCATGGCTTTCCTTCACCAGCAACAATTTTCGCGTAAAAAAATACTTGAGATGCACAAGCTTTTTATCATCCGCAACCATCGCATTCGGGGCTTGCTCAAAAGGCAGCATAATATTCACACCAAAACTATTCTCCCGACCAGCCCCTTCATTCCCGGCTAGCATAATCCCTGGCCCGCCCCCCGTGATCACCATAAAGCCACATTGACTGAGGAGTTTCCCAAATTGTGACGCCAGCTTATAGTTGGGATCATCCCCTGGGGTCCTGGCTGAACCAAAAATACTGACTTTTTTCACCTCACGATATTGCCGAAATACCCGGAAGGCGTAGCGAAGCTCTTGTAAAGCTCGGTGAAGAATCTTGACATCTATGACATCCGTATC
>JACDDF010000113.1 GCA_013817135.1 Nitrospirales bacterium | reverse complement strand
GGGTGAGTATCTGGCAACGCCTAGGAGTCTGTCGGACTTGGGGGATCGAGAGCGAAAAAGTGGATGAGCGAGGCCAGATTTTGACGATTTCGCCGGCCCATAGTGGGACTATGGTCCAAGAAAGCGGTGAAATATGGACCGCTTAGATGCTTTTGCAGCCGATTCATCCTAAGTCCGACAGGCTCCTAGGACCAGGAACGTTCACCAGACACCCAGGAGTTCACCAGTTGCAATGTGATTTCAAAACGGTGCGTTTACATGTAAAGGAGGTGAAGATGGGACCGACAAAAGTCATTTCCAAAGAGGGTGCACTCTACGAAGTTAAAACCGACAAACTGGTTCAAGATGGTCTTCCGACTCGAACGGAGCAAGAGACCTATGCCGCTCAGCATTACATTGCCCTGCCGGTTGTTGATAAGGCCGGGAAGCAATGGGTTCTTGAGGGGCAACCGGTGTTTTGCCTTCACGGAACGCAATACGAAACGGTCGACGATCAAAAAGTTCATTTAGCCCGATGCCCCGATTGCGGGGGAATGGGGATTCGAGATGATGAACCGTTGGTGGAATCAGATTGTATCCGATGTGTCCAATGCGGTCATGAGTTTGATACCAGGCTGGAAATGATGGAGACATGAGAGTGTAAAGGCATCCCTGTCTTTCTGAGGTTGAGCAACAAGGCAAATTGCGAGAAGGCGTACAGGTCATTTGGGACGTATTTTCGATTGTACCCTGGACGGGCAAAAACTGTTTGGCAGAAAATACGAGAATGTCTGTTTTGAGGGTGGGGTCAAGCCCGATTCTTCGTGGGAGACGATGAAGGTGTCTCCCACGAAGAGATGCGAGTTAAGTTGAAGAGGATGTCTGAGGATGTGCCCTCTTTTATTTTTTGCTGGTTGTTTCGCTGGCTTTGGGACCCACTGAAGGCATCAGAGGGAGCTTCTTGGCTTCATCGCTCACTTCAAGAAGAGCAATGGCTCCGGTGAGCGCATCTTTCAGTGAGTGGGTCACAATCGGATAGACGCCTTTTTGTTCCACGACGACATCCAGGATGGCACCATCTGCCGCACCGATCACCTGGGTTTGCACCCCCTGTAAGCGGTTGGCGGGATTTCCGCTGGCCCAGACATCATCCCAGATTTCCGCAATCGGATGAAGGGAGGAGAAATTATTCGGGCCGACGTTCACGAAATAAAACCGTACCCGCTCCCCAGGCTTAGCGGTGAGGAATTCTCCCCCTTTTGCGGCATGAACCGGGTCATACTTAAATATCCCGCCGTTGAACACGACATGGTCATTTTTCGCGTCCATCATTGCCTGGACGTCATCAGGATCTTTCGTGAATAGCTCCGATTGCACCAGCACATATTCCCGGTCAGCCTTTGGCATCGCACCAGCATCTTTCGGGTCAACAATGACGACGCCAAACATGCCGCGGGCAATATGTTGAATCATGGGAAACGCCCCGCAGTGGTAGGCGAAGACCCCAGGTCGTTTGGCCTCCCAGACATATTCCAGCGACTCGCCAGGGTTGACGTCGCGATAATTGGCGAGGAAGTCCGTTTCCGCCGCATGGAAATCCATGGAGTGTGGGCGACCATTGTTTTTGTGGTTTTTGAGGATGAAATGGACCTGGTCACCTTCGGTCACTCGTACGACCGGACCCGGAACCTGTCCGTTAAAGGTCCATGCTTTATAAGTGGTGCCTTTACCGTCAATGACGACTTCCGTTTCCACTGCCGTCAGCTCTACCGTGACCTTCTTGGCCTCGACTAGTGAGACAAAGGTGGAAAGACTTCCAGTCATTGCTAAAAGCGCGATGGCCAATCCTATCCGGCCTGAATGTCGATTCTTCATTCTGCGATCCTTTCATACGAACTTAAATATGATGAATAAAGGTGATGCCTGACTATCGATACCTATAGATGCAACATCATTTCTATAGCCTTTACGCAGATCCTGTGCCAAGCATAAATAAACCATAAGGCATTGATTTATAAGTATTTATTTTAATTGCATTAAATTTTAATTCAACAATAATTTGTTGAATAGCAATATTTTGCTGAACAACAACATAATAATGTTGTTTAATGAGACAGTCGCAGCGTCATTTTTCAACATTTTAATAGCATGGTCATAGATGAAAGAGACCTGAAACCAGATAAGGACCAGCGGGCCAATGAGCAATGGAAAAGATAATTACATAGCAGAGATGCGGTTTCGGGCCGTTGCCCAGTCATCTCACGATGCCATCATTATTGCGGATCAATCAGGGACCATTCTGTTTTGGAATAAGGGGGCCAAAGACATCTTCGGCTATGAAAGTGAGGAGACCGTCGGTAAGCCTCTCACCATGCTTATGCCAGATCGACACCGACTGGCGCATCAAGCCGGGCTTGAGCGGTACAGCACGAGGGGAGAGACGCGAATTCTTGGTGAGACCGTGGAACTGAGTGGTCTGCGCAGAACCGGAGAGGAATTCCCCCTCGAACTCACGCTTTCGGCCTGGGAAGAAGAAAGTCGGCTCTTTTTCAGCGGAATCATTCGAGATATCTCTCAGCGAAAAGAAGCCGAAGAAGCACTTCAGCAATCGGAAGAAAAATATCGCGCCATTTTTAATCAAGCGGTAGAAGGGATCTACCAGGCGACACCTGCCGGTGTATTCCTCAATGCCAATGCCGCCCTGAGCCATTTGTTGGGATACGACTCTCCCCAAATATTAATGGAAGCCGTCAAAGATATTGGTCGCCAACTGTATGTGGAGCCAACAAAGCGGGAGGAATTTTGCCGGTTGCTGGAGCAAAAGAATGTCATCACGGACTTTGAGTCACAGGTCTATCGGGCGGACGGGACGCTAATTTGGATTTCAGAAAATGCCAGGGTGATTCGCAATGCGGAAGGTGCTGTGCAGTGGTACCAAGGATTTCTGGTTGATATTAGCGGACGAAAACAGGCAGAAGAACTCTTGGAACGGCAAAACCGCTTGCAAGCGGAAAACCGGTACTTACAGGAAGAAGTCCTGGAAGCCGGAGCCTTCGGGGATCTCGTGGGACAAAGCCCGGCCCTGCACAATGTGATCCGTCAAATAGATCTTGTGGCACCCACAGAAGCCACCGTGTTGGTTCTTGGTGAATCCGGAACCGGTAAGGAATTGGTTGCCAGAGAAATTCACAAACGGAGTCAACGGAAAGACCAGCCGTTAATCCGGGTGAATTGTGCCTCAATTCCCCGGGAACTGTTTGAAAGTGAATTTTTCGGCCACGTAAAAGGAGCATTCACCGGAGCGGTCAAAGATCGGGCAGGGCGATTTGGAGCGGCGGATGGGGGCACCTTGTTCCTGGATGAGGTCGGAGAAATTCCCTTGGATCTTCAAGGTAAATTTCTGAGGGTGCTGCAGGAGCAGCAATATGAACGTGTGGGAGAAGAACACACCAGACATGTAGATGTCAGAGTGATTGCCGCGACCAACAAGAATCTAAAACAGGAGGTGGAGACCGGTGGATTCCGGCAGGACCTGTATTATCGACTCAATGTCTTCCCACTTGAAATGTCTCCGCTCCGCGAACGGAAGGAAGATATTCCGCTCTTAGCCGAGTACCTTCTCGGAGTGACATCCAAAAAGCTACACTGTGTGCAACCAAGACTGACGGAAGCATTGTTGGGGCAATTACAACGATATAACTGGCCGGGAAATGTTCGAGAGTTACAGAACGTCATTGAACGAGGTCTGATCCTTTCCGGACAGCAGGGATTGTCGTTCGATATTCCTCAACCGGGAGAAGGGCGATCCTCCTCACTGCACCGGGAGTCCAAGTCTTCGGCCAGAGAATGGAGCGTGGTGCCCGAACAAGAAATGCGGCGTCGGGAACGGGACAATACGCTGGCAGCTCTCCAGGAAGCGGATTGGAAAATTTATGGGAAAGGCGGAGCAGCCGAACGACTTGGGATTAAACCCACCACGCTGGTGGCCCGCATCAAAAAAATGGGGATTGTGAAGGGAGGGTGAACGCCTTTGGTGAATGTCAGAACATGGGTGATGCATGATGGCAAAGCCTCACACCCCCCATGCCTTGATTAGGCTTAATCTCGCTCATCAGGCGAATAAGTCGTTCGGCGGGAGCGCCTGGGAAGAGGATTGAGGAACGAATACATGAAACCTTTCACCCTGTATCTTATGGTTGGTGGGGGCGGTATCGCTGCTTTGATGATGGGCATCCTCCTTCCGGGTATCTGGCCGGGGTGGCGCTGGCCCCATGAGCCCCTTCATTCTACATTGGAAACGGTCGGCGGATTGGCCGCCATTTCCATGGGAATTGTGTCGCTTCAAAGGACCGCTGAACACACCAATCAGAAGTTTTATCCCATCGCCGGTGGCTTTCTCGGGATGGGCATTCTTGAAGTCTTTCACGCGATATCGATACCAGGGAATGGATTTGTCTTATTGCGGGGCAGTGCGAGCTTGTTGGGAGGCTTGGGGTTCGGGCTTATGTGGCTCTCTGCAACGGGAAAACATCACACAACGGTTAAATGGATGCCGTGGGTGATGACTGGCGGAGCCCTTGCCCTTGGCTTATGGACGATTGGCTTTCCGCAATATTTACCGATGATGGTTCGTGAAGGGGCATTCACGCCAGCCGCTGTTGCTCCCAAAAGTTTTGCGAGCATGTTGTTTTTCGCCGGATCGCTTCGCTTCTTTTTGGATTACCGACACTCGGGTCGATCGGAAGATTTCCTCTTTGCCTCCTTGGCCCTCATGTTCGGCCTTGCGGAATTGATGTTTACCTATTCGGTAATCTGGGGCGGTCGATGGTGGTTTTGGCATTTCCTGCGGTTGATGGCCTATTTTTTAGTCCTGGGGTATGTCGGGCGAGGGTATCTGGCCACGGTCTCTGAGTTACGGACATCATTGGTTCAGACCAAACAGGCTGAACAAGCCAGTCGTCGCAGTGAACAACAGCTCCGGACGGTCTTGGAAGATCGGGAACGTATGGCCCAGGATCTTCATGACGGAGTCATTCAATCGACATTTGCGTTGAGACTGAATTTGGAACGGTGTCAACGGCTCATTCCACAGAATCCCAATGAAGCCCTCACCGGGATCAGTGATGTCTTGATGGAACTCAAATTCGTGATTCAAGACCTGCGCCGACATATTAATGGCCTTGAACCGGAATGCCTGAATGGACAGCAATGGGTAGAAGAGATGCGCACGCTTGTGCATACTGTGAAAAAATCCCAGAACCTGCCCTTCCACCTGCAGATCGATCAGGAGGCGGCCGATTTGCTCACGCCGGAGGAAGCCACCGACCTGCTCTTTGTGGTGAAAGAATCCATCAGCAACAGCGTGCGGCATGCACACGCCACGTCAGGCACGGTGTCTCTTCAGGCGCGAGAGAAGACCGTGTGTCTTGAAGTGACGGACAATGGTCTGGGCTTTGATCTTGGGAATACGTATGAGGGGGTTCACGGATTAAAAAATATGGCCGCACGCGCTAAGCGTCTGGGAGCGTATTTTCAGGTGTGGTCGAAACCTCACCGTGGGACTCGAATTGTTTTTGAGATTGCCAAGAAAGGGAGCCATGCCCAGGCGTAATATCCACACCATCCGTCTTTTACTGGTCGATGATCATGAGGTGCTTCGCCTGGGGCTGAAAACGCTCTTTACCGAAACAGAGAACATTCAGGTCGTTGGTGAAGCCGGGACCAGGGCCGCGGCGGTCTCAGAAGCCGACCGGCTTCATCCCGATGTGGTGCTCATGGATGTCCGTCTGCCGGACGGGAGCGGTATCGACGCCTGTCGTGAGATTCGAAATGCCTCTCCTGAAACCCGTGTGTTGTTTTTGACGTCCTTTTCCGACGACCAAGCGGTGATGGCTACCATCATGGCAGGGGCCAAAGGCTTTCTGTTGAAAGAAATCAGTGGAGAAGAACTAGTCCGAGCGGTGCAAACCGTAGCTGAGGGGAAATCCATCCTCGATCCTGCCACCACAGAACGGGTGCTCACCAAGATACAGCATCTTTCCATCCCTTCCCCTGACGGCAAGAAAGAATCGTTGGCCCCTCAGGAAATGAAGGTGTTAACACTGGTGGCCGAAGGAAAAACCAATAAGGAAATTGCCGTAGCACTCGACCTGAGCGATAAAACCGTCGGCCATTATCTTGAAAATATTTTCCAGAAACTGCAGGTGACCCGCCGCTCTCAGGCCGCGGCAGAGTTCGTCCGCCGGTTTTCCCCATAGAGGGAACGATTGTTCAATACTTCCAATAGGGGCATGTACCCCTATCCGGATAAGGTCGGAATAGTCGCCCGACTCCTGGTGTTCGCACCTACCGCTTTCATCTCAATTCATACACAATAGCCTTAGACGATGAAGACTCCCAAACGGAGCCTGTTCTCATCCACTGTTCAATCCAAGGAGGCCGTCATGTTGAATTTCATTCCTAAGCCGTTCCTAATGCTCTCGGCGTTAGTGTTTGCTTGTGTGTATGGACTGATTCTGAGTCCCGGTTTGGTTCTGGCAGATAAGACACCAGGCCAGGACAAAGTGAAAGTGTTGTATCACCTGGATAGTAACGACCCGGCTCTCGCCAAATACACGATGGCCTTGATTAACAAACACATCGAAGCCGAAGGCGGACCAGACAAAATTGACCTGGTGCTGGTCGTGCATGGACCGGCCTTGAAGTTATTTGAAAGCGACACGGTCGATCAGGAGTTGAAAGATAAATTGAAGGTAGTCATTGACAAGGGTATCAAGGCCGAAATGTGTCAGGTCTCGATGAAACTTTATGGGACACCGCTTGAGAAATTGGTGGCCGGGTTCACACCCACCGAGCATCCGGTAGCCGTCAAGCGAATTGCCGATCTTCAACGCGCAGGATATGTGTATATCAAACCGTAAGGAGAAAATATGCGGATGAGATTGTGTATCTCGATGAGACAAAAAAATACCGCATCCAGTGGGAGCCTCCCAGGCTCCCACTGGGGACAATGGCTCACGGTAATCAAAGGCGGGGTTGCCGGGTTCATGATGG
>JACDDF010000112.1 GCA_013817135.1 Nitrospirales bacterium | reverse complement strand
CTGGAAACCTTATGAAAGCCATTCTACCCAATATTTCTGAATGGTCCTGGTTCTCTGAAGAAAAACAGATTAATTTTAACGGACATTTATTAGCCGTGGGAGAACATCGGGTATTAGTCGACCCGCCCCCCATGAGCGGTGGTGATATGGCCATGACGCAGCGGGGAGGGCCCCCAGATTATATAATATTGACTAATCGGCATCATGAACGGGAAGCGGCCAACTTCAGGAAAACTTTTAACTGTCAGGTAATGGCTCCGGAATTGGATGCCAAAGAAATGACTCTGCCCATAGATAAAACCTTCAAAGACGGTGAACTGCTTCCAGGGGGCATTTGGGTCGTTCAACTTTCGGATCAAAAATCTCCTGGGGAAAGCGCCTTATTCTTGCAACAAGGCCAGGGGGTGCTAATTGTGGGAGATGGAATCATTGGGGATCCGGCAGGTGCCCTCCGGCTTCTACCTTTAGAGAAATATGACAACATCGTCCAAGCCCGTGAAGGTCTTCGTAGATTGTTAAAGTATACGTTTGACAGCCTTCTTGTTGGGGATGGCACTTCCATACTCACTGGGGCCAAGCCCGCACTTGAACACCTCTTGCTAGATAAATGAATCAATCATTATTATGAGAATGGCCTGGAAGCTCTTTTTCCTGTTCTGCGACCCTGAGTGAATATGTATGCCCTGGTCTCAATCCGCCAATCTCAATTCTTTAGGCAATCAGCATTTTTCGAAAGGCTTTTATACCGAAGCTTTTCAATATTATGCGCAGGCCCTGGAGGTTGATCGTCAAAATGGAGACCAACGATCTTTGGCCACCACACTGGGAAACCTTGGTAATATTTGCGCTGTGAGTGGTCGACGGGAACAAGCCAGAGCCTATTATAGTGAGGTGTTAGAACTTCAAAAAATTCTTGGTGATGACCGGGGGATTAGTACGACTTTAGCCAATTTGGGGAACCTTTCGGCCGATGCCGGCGAATGGGAACGAGCCCAGGCTTATTATTTAGAGGCCTTGGATTTAATGAATCATTTGTCCGACTATGCCGGAAAGGCGGTTTTACTTTCTGATTTGGGATTAGTCGCCAGGGAAACAGGCAAGGAAGAAGATGCGCTCGCCTACTACCAGGAATCATTAATCCTAATGCGCCGGGTCGGGAATGAAGCCGGGCAATCCGATGTCTTTCGTATGATGGCACGGTTATATTTGAGTCAACGACGATTTGAGGAAGCGCAATCCTGCACCTTGACCAGTCTGGATGTCGCCAGGCGGCTGAAGGATGAACTTCGTATGGGCGGTGCGTGGTATGTTCTTGCCAGTTGCCATGAGGCCCAAGGCCAATGGAGCCAAGCCGTGCAATATTTACAAAAAGTTGTTCGTATAGACCAAAAATATCAATTACCAAAACTCACCGAAAATACCCAGCGATTACAGGCCTTAGAATCTCGTCTGAGCGCCACAACCGGACACACGCATGAGTGAGTCTTCCAACCCGTCACCCCTGTGGCCTCAGGCCAGGACCTATCTTGTGAAGGAAATTCACGGGTGGTTGGATATTCATTCGACGGACGCCTTAACCCTCCCCTTACCAGATGAGGACTGGTTGCTTGAAATCACTGCTGACGGCAAACTCGTGTGCATGGCAGGATACGACCTGGATGATATGAAAAGCATGCTTTCGGATGGGACGCCAGAAGATTTAGGAACCGACGAACTCGCGAAACAAGCCAAATTTTATCTACAACAAACGGTTTCCAAACACCGTCCAAAACTCCTGCGCCAAGGTTTCACGGAACGAATTGAGATGAATGAGTCGCATGTGGCCGCGCACTATGAACGCCCGGTCGATTTCGGAAAACTGACCGATCTTCATCAGCAAATTAAGACCTGTCTGACCTTGTTTCCGGCTTCACGCTAACGACCCATCCGCCTCCAACATCAAGCTACCTACTCACGCCAGCCTGATCATCGTGAAACAGACTCCAACGTTCATCACATCCTTCAAACAATTTCGAGACGCCGCCTATGCCTTTCGATTGCCACGGATTATTTTTTCCGCACTAGAGATCAACCTATTTACCAAGATGGAAGATCGGGATTGGACGATTCCTAAGTTAGCCAAGCATCTAGGGGCGAGCCAACGTGGACTTGCAATCTTGTGCCGGAATCTTGCCAGTGCAGGGTTATTAGTCAAGTCACAATCAGGATACCATCTTACCCCTTTTTCCAAACGCTATCTCCAAGAATCCAGTCCGGACTTTCGAGGAGACTATCTGGGCCTCATGCAGCGTCAATGGAGCGAATGGTCTCATCTGACAGAA
The DNA here is from genome assembly GCA_013817135.1 of Nitrospirales bacterium. GTDB lineage: Bacteria > Nitrospirota > Nitrospiria > Nitrospirales > UBA8639 > Nitrospira_E. The sequence continues at coordinate 4,714 of JACDDF010000112.1, read as the reverse complement.
GTCATACGTGTCGGTCAGCCACGGGACAGCAAGGAACCGGAAACCACCGAATATCGACGATCGTTTTCCTGGGCCATGCATCATCGCTCCCTCCAACCGGCCAAAGAGGTCGCACAACAGATTTCTCTAAAAGCGGCTCGTTCCCTTCTCGACTTAGGCGGCGGACCCGGTACCTATGCTTTGGCCTTTTTAGCGCTGAATCCAATCCTTCACGCCACCGTGATGGATCGGCCTGCCGCTCTGGATGTGGCACGTATGCTGGCGGAACAGTCTTCCTTGGGAACCCGCTTGACCTATCAAGCTGGTGATTTTTTAACTGCACGCATTGCAGGAACGTATGATGTCGTTTGGTATTCCAACGTCCTGCATATTTATTCTCCTGCAGAGAACCTGAAAATTTTCAAAAAAATTAAACGAATCCTCAATCCTGGCGGACGGCTGCTCATCCAAGATACCTTTTTGCAGGACCCAAAAGAACTTCAGCCTCCTGAAGCCAATCTCTTTGCCGTCTCCATGTTGCTCTATACTGAGCGGGGCAACACCTATTCCGTCCGAGATGTTCGAGAGTGGCTTCAACGAGCCGGACTCATTCGTTCGCGGGTTCTTCATCTGAAAGAGGGAACCGGAGATTGGGAAGGGCAACTGATTGAAGGACGTCTTCCGCGCACTGGCTAACGTTTATTTATTTTTCCTTAACCCGCACTCATTGGTAACATAACTCCCTGAATAGGCCGTGTGTGGAGATTCCGTCCCTCACAGGGCTATCAAGTCAACCCTCCCCCTAAGACTGAATACGTTGATCGACCCGTTCAGCAGGTGTTTCAATCACTGTTATCGGTGTTCAGGTTTGGGCAACACACTTTGCGTTGGAGAAACTGATGTCGGTGCTGGTGAGCTTGGGAGGTTCACAAGAAAGGTGGCTCCCCCTCCTCTCACACTTTGGACCTCAATACTTCCACGATGTTCCTGAATAATTTGATGGGCAATGGCCAAACCCAAGCCTGTTCCCTCATGTTCCTGACTCAAATGTTTTGTGGTAAAAAAAGGATCAAAAATATGCTCGATGTCTTCCGGATTAATCCCTTTTCCGGTATCTTGAATGTCCACCTGCACCCAATCCTGAGCCAGACCTGAACCAATCTTTCGAGTTCGCACTGTTAACACGCCACCCTCCGGAAGCATGGCTTCCACGGCATTAAACAACAGGTTAAGAAACACCTGCTTTAATTGTTGCCGGTCAGCAAATACCTTTGGTAATCCATGGGCTAAATCTGTTTCGACAATAATCAATTCATGAGAAGGGCGAATCCTGAGGGTATACAGACAGGATTCCACAATATCATTAAGGTCTTCTTCCTTGAGAAACGGTTCCATCGGTTTGGCATAATCCAAGATCTCCCGGGTGAGCCGTTCAATTCGACATACATCTTCTTTGACAACCTTACTGAATCGGACGAGAAACTGCTCATCATCCTTTCGTTCGGGTGCCAGGTCCACAAACGCTTTGATCGACGTCAGTGGATTTCTAATTTCGTGAGCTAATCCGCCTGCCATGGTCTCCAGAGAACGAAGCCGGTCGGTTCGACGAACTAACGACTGGGAGCGCTTGAGCTCTTCATACAGCAAGGCATTGTCTAACGCCACGGAAGCTTCCTGGGACAAGGTCGTCAATAAATCCAAATCCTGGGTCGTATAACCGCCACCACTTTTCGTATTAGGCCCGAACACACAAAAACCCAAGAGCCGTGTTTTGTTGACCAAGGGCAAACAGACTTCTGTTCCAATCTGCGCGAGCTGCGCGATGACGGCCTCAGAGTCAGAGTTGATGGTAGAGAGTTCCAATTCATTGATGACAAAACAGGACGTGCCTTGTCTCCACATTTCTAACAAAGTAGGCGTTTTATGCAAATGGAGGACAGGCAGATCATTGGTGGATTTCCCAAAGCTGGATACCGGTCGATAATCCTGACTGCTGGAATTTCGTAGATATAAGACTCCCCATTGCAATCCTAATGTTGGACAAATGGATTCCACGATGGTCGCCGTCAAATCTTTTAATTCCAGAATGGAGACGAGTGACTTAGAAAAATGCACGACCGTTTCATGTCGGTTATATCGTTCTTTAAACAATGATTTCGTGATGAATGTTTTGGCTTCCCGTTTCAAGGAGGACGCTCCAAGGACCAAGATAAGCAATACGCTCAGTTCCACAAACGAATAGGCGATATTAATTTGCCCAAAGTACAGAATTTGCCCAAGAAGGAGGATCGGATAGGCAGGGAAAGCCACGAGCGCTAACAAGAGGCTTCCTGTAATGCCTCGTTCAACAGCCGTCCCGAGATCCATGAGCCGGTATCGCAGGAGCGTATAGGCTACGACCGACGTATAGACAGTCAGAAGAATTGTCCCGTACGGTGGGATCTCAATCCCATACCAGAGAGGAAAAGTCGTCAACCCTCCTGCATACGCAATCACTGATCCGATGGTGAGAAGGTAAAACCGCGAACGTTCAGGACCAGTTCTGCTCCGTGCTCCATGGTAGAGCAACCATGTTCCATAAATAGTCGATAGGCCAAATCCCAGGAGATAGAAATGAAAAAAAGGCCCGGGTTGCGGCCAAAAGAGAAAGTCACCGACAGGATGAACATCGGCCACGAAATAGGAGGTAAAATTCGCGCAGAAATAAATAAAACTGCTTCCCCATCCAAGACGGATAATCCATCTGTTCGATTCCCCATCATCCAATAAGGTTAGGACGTGCCACAAATAGGCTGCTGGAAGAAAGATTGCTCCGGCCATCAGCAATCGAACAAAGAAAAGGGCGAGATCGTGGGATGACGCAAGCTGCCAGGCGCAAAACCCATATCCCCAAATGGCGGCAGCTAAACAATACAGGGCATAGGCTTGATGCTTGGGGCTGCGAGGGTTTTTGGCGTAAACAATAAGGCCGGAGGCTGTTGCGGCGAGACCATTCAGGAGTCCGCTGAAAGCGTAAAAATTCACGGCTAAAACAATGAAAGATAAATGATTAAACTAGGTCATTGGCTATGTACACCATTTAGAAAGTCTATTGGACAATAAACGCATGCAGAAGTCAAAAGGGTTGGCAATTTGACTTGTCGGAGGGCACCTCTTCTTGTACCTTTGTGAAGGACGCACTTCTGTACAATCCGCGCCTAGTCAATGTCATTGATGTGCCGTCTGCGGGATGTGGTATTCCTAGGAAATATTTGCAGAAAGGAGAAGCCTTATGCCACTTGTTTCAGAACTCCCGGCAGCGGGTTTAGTCTTGGGGATTGTTTTTCATTCCGGATCATTGGTCTTTGCGCTTGTGCGTAAACGGCAGGTTTATCCAAGGCAATCAGGTAGGCTTGTCCTGCAAACGTTGAAAAAATCCTCGCATTCGTAGACCCCAAGGTGGCGACGATCGATTCCCATTGCGTTCGATTAAAAAAACAAAATTGGCCTTCCTTTTCGGCCTGTCTGATTTTTCCGTAATTATTCAAGAGATCCCGTGCTTCTTCCCGTTGCTGTGGGAGAGCAGCATTGCTGACCAGACTCTGGTAAATCCCGGAAAAGTCCCCATTCGGTTTTAAATTGGAAATGACCATTCGCCCGCCTGGAGCCAGAACTCGATACAGTTCCCGCAATGCAGCGCCTGGATCCCGGACATATCCAATCACTAAATTAGAGACAATTCGGTCAAATCGGTTGTCGGGAAAGGGGAGCGGCTGACCTAAATCGACTTGTGCCCATGACTTTGTGACGAAGGGTGTCAAAGCGGTCTTGCCATGTTGCCATTCTGTGGTGGCTGCGGTCATCGCGTCATTGGCCCGCTTCAACGCGTCAGGAACGACATCAATTCCCACATACTGAATGGACTCCTCCAGGCATGGCATCCCAGAGGCAATGGTGGAGGCAAGTCCATTCAAAAAATACAACCCCGCATTGCCATTTCCACACCCGGCATCCAGAATTTTTTGACCGGGAGTGATGGGGCCTAAGGCATGGAACACATGGTCGAGGAGTTTCACATAATCCCGGCATTTGGCCACCGACTGAAAGTGACCCAAGTAATCCTGCCAAAAGCCCGCCCCGACGTCGGTCTCTGCCTGTTGTTGTTGCGCAATTTTTTCTCGTCGATTTTGACGTCCCAAGTCCAGTCGATTGGGGTTGTGGATGGCCTCAGAAGAAGGATTCTGTGCGACATGCTCATGGCACTGGGCGATGAGTTGTCGATAGGTTTCACGGGCCATTTTGGGGTTTTCTTGTAGACGATGCAATGCATTAGGCACCACAATCCATTGTGCAAGATGTCGACCCAATGCGTTCCGAAACGCCTGAAGATCATCGGGAGCCACCCAGGCATCTTTTTCGGCGGAAACCAGTATGACGGGGGAGGTTAACGATGCCGCATCAATCAGTGTGTGTTCAAGTGTGACAAATTGCTTGGCAATAGCATCACCCAAAAATTGATTTCCCACATTAAAGCCCAAAAAATTCGCCGAGTCAGGGCACTGCCCCTTACCATAGCCTGCGAAGAGATCTTCCTGATGAACCGTGGCTGCAGACCGTTCAACATTGACAATGCTCATGAGCATGATCAAGAGGGATAATGATGGGCATTCAACCTCGGCTTTGAGGGCGACTCGCGAAGCTAAACTTGAGGCCACACCGATTATTGCTGAGTGCGGCCAAGTTGCCCTGACATAAC
>JACDDF010000111.1 GCA_013817135.1 Nitrospirales bacterium | reverse complement strand
GCAGGAACCCCTGCAATGGCTAACACGGAAAACCGATCTAATTCCAACACCTTATCAGTCCGATCATACATCACGACATTTCCGGCCGTTGCCCGGCGGTCACCAGCCACGAGCACGCCATCGGCATACTTGATAGCAAAGACCGTCGTACCGGTCGTGATCCCAGCATGGCCTGATGGCCAGCTGCCATTGAATGGCTGACGAATATCGTCGACCGCATAGCCGCGTTCTCGCAGAACCTGAAGGAAATCTCCCTGTTGCCCCATCCTATTCCCCGGTCCGTTGGCGATATTTTTCCGCCTGCTTGGGATCCACCTTGCGCATTCGCTTCATAAGATTATCACGTGATGGGGAATCAGTTTCCGGTCGTTTAGGACCTGATTCCTGATCGCCAGGTCCCGATGGCTTCGAGAGTGGATCGACTGGCCGCTCTTTTCGTTCAAGCCCTCCACCCGTTTGGATATATTCATATTCTTTTTTCATAAACCTCATCCTCCACATTAACTATTTTTCAATGCCATAGATTCCATCAAATCAAAGGGGGTCGCGGCATGTTCTATTGCAGATCGACAGCGGGACACAGACACCGGCTCAAGATGATCAAGTAAGTCGAGATGAAGCTTCCCATTATGACTGCTGAAATCCACGCCCTCCCATTGTATCGACGTAATGTCTTTCCCAAACCGTTGCACACACAACCCTCTGAGTCCTCCACGCGTATCAAGCGGCCCATGCTTCATGGCCTCCTGAATCTCCGGTTCCTGACAGATCCGGGTTGTTCGCCCTTCGGCTTCTAACCCGAAAAACAATCCACGCTCTGGATCAATATTATGATATTCCAGATCCAAGCTGGCCAGCCAGGGATCCTCCCAACCGACGGCCTCGGCCTGGCTAAAGGTTTCGAGTAACCACCATTTTGTCACCCAATCGATTTTCCCCACAAGCTGCAATCGATCCCGTTCAAGGAGGTCTAACACGTGCTCCCATTCCTGAATAATCCAGGTCGTCTCTTCATCCATTTCGATCAAAAATTTCCTGGCCAGATTTAGATACTCCCGTTGAATATCCAGCCCGGAAATCATGCCGCCAGCTTTCCGCTTCACAAGCGTGTTCAATTCAGGATCACGGGACAGCGCCTGAATCGCCTGCACCGGAGAGTCTAACTCACAGGGCGGCACGAGGCCTCCCGCAATCATATCCAACACCACCCGTGTCGTGCCTATCTTCAAGGCGGTGGCATACTCACACATATTCGCATCGCCCACGATGAGATGGAGGCGTCTATAGCGCTCGCGATTTGCATGCGGTTCGTCTCGTGTATTGAGAATGGGCCGGTTATGCATAGTATCCACACCCAACTCAGCCTCCATAAAATCTGCGCGTTGGGACATTTGAAATCCGCCCGGCACAAACCCGCGCTCTTGCGCTTCCCGACCGACCTTGCCTGCGCCGGCAATCAATTGTCGGCTGACCAGAAAAGGCATGAGTCCACGAGCCAAATTCTCAAAATTGATTGCGCGCGAGACCAAATAATTATCATGGCAGCCATAACTATGCCCATGAAAATCCGTGTTGTTTTTATACAGCTGAACCATTGGGCAACCAGGAGCTTTGTTTCGGCGTTGCGCCGCCATCCAAAGGATTCGTTCGCCAGCCCGGTCATGCGCGACCAGATCCTTGAGAGACCGGCATTCCGGCGTGGAATATTCCGGATGGGTGTGGTCATTATAAAATCGTGCCCCATTGGGGAGGACAAGGTCACTTTTCATTTCATGGAATGAAAAAGGCCGATGGGCATCCTGCTCCGCAAACAGGTCCTCTTCTTTATCCTGAGCCAACTCGGTCACACGAAACCCGCGTTGATCTTCATGGGGATGCTCGCCCCCATAATCCCAGCGGCGGGTAAAGTGTCCGTCAAGATAGGCTCGTACCAATTCCATGGACTCAACCACAGGATCGGCGGTCTCGACATCTTCCCGCGCAATCCCGTACTCGGTCTCAATACCAAAGAGGCGAATCGGGTTCATATCTTCCAATCTTTCAACTGAGGATGTCCCATTTGGTAGAACTTACTAGAAAAAGAGGTTTAAACAATTTGAGAAGTCCGATGCTCTTCTCCGTCCTTTCCTGGCTGAAGGGAGGACACTCCGACAACCTGGTCCGGGTGATAATCCAAGAGCTTCAACCATTCCTCAGCTGAATCATCAGGGGGAAAGATTTCACTCTCCTTGAATTCTTCATTGGTGGCAATGAGTAAATCATCGAGGCTCAGCCCCGATGGTTCCTGGTCACCCGCTTGAATCGCCCGTTCAATGGCCCGTTCTTTGGCACGCCGGACGATTCCCGCCAATACCGCTCCACTCAATAAATCGCGACGGTAGAGTATTTCTCGCCGTCCGTTACGCAACCGGATAGCCAACACGCGATTCTCCTGGCTCCGCTGAAAGAGATTCTCTAGTAGTCCGTCGATGATACGCGACACCGGAGTCCCATCATCTTCTCCACTGCCATCAGCTTTCTTCGTGTCGTACGGAAGATCAGCCGTCAAATAGACACGTAAAATTTCCCCAACATCGTTTCGCCCAGGTCGGCCAACTTTGATTTTTCGATCAATTCTTCCAGGTCGAAGCACCGCCGGATCAATCATATCCGGACGATTCGAGGCCAAAATCACCACCACCTGGGAAAGGCTTTCAATCCCGTCGAGTTCGGCGCAAAACATCGGAACCAGGGTGTTGGAGACATTGTAGGATCGCACCGCCCGTCTCGTCCCTAAAATGGATTCCGCTTCATCAATAAAAATAAACGGTAACTTTCCGGCCTGTCGTTGTTGCCGGGCTTGGAGAAATAAATCCCGGATGATTCGTTCTGATTCCCCGACCCACATATTCAGGACTTCCGGACCTTTAACATGCAGAAACACCCCACCCTCGATCGGCGGAAGTTGTGAACGAGAATCTTGTCCCTGATTTCCAACATGAGGCCTGAGCGTTTCACGTTCTTGCCCTAAGAGTTGCCCAAGGCTCGCAGCTGTGGCTTGGCCGATCAACGTTTTTCCGCAGCCCGGTGGGCCATACAGCAGAAACCCCTTGGGTTGCTGAAATTGATACTGTGAGAATAACCCTTCATGCAGGAGCGGGTATTCTATTGACCGGCGAATGGCCCCAATGGCTTCCTGCTGGCCACCAATATGCTCCCAACGGACAGTTGGCAACTCCGCTAAAAGATGCGATTGGCCTTGGGGGTTCTCTAATCGTTCAATGGCAATCCGGTGAGTCGGATCCAATCGAACCTCATCCCCGACTTTCAGGTCCGTACTGGCAAGATCATCCGCCCGTTGAATAAGAATGCCTTGCCTGCCCGCTTCTTGGTCGATACGAAGACGGCCATCACCTAATAATTCTCGAACTTTGACGATCGGGCCACTCCGATCATACCCAAGAGACCGGATAACGACATACGCCTCATTTACTAAAATCTGATGTCCAACCTTTAAGCCATCCCCCTCAAGCCTGGGATCGACATTGGCATAATATTCGGCCCCACCAACCATGATCCTGGCCACGCCCTTATCAGGCTGACCCAGCAACGTGCCGATTCGATTCGCCGGAGCCGTCAGTTTTTCAAGCACCCCCTTGAGTTTTTTCATGTCGGCTTCCTGTTGTTGAGAAGCCGTCGTTTGTTCAACGAGCCGGTGTCGAAGTTGATAGAGCAAGGGAATTCGTTGATCCCCTTCAGGCAAAGATGCCAAGCATTGGTCAATGAGTTCTAATGGGGAATTCCCGGACCGACGGGATGATTTTGAAAATGAGGAACCAGCCGACGGAGAAGAACCCTTGGAGGAAGAAAATTCTGAAGAATCGCTCATCGTATATGTTATTCCATTCTATTTCAATTGGAACATGAAAGCCGTGATGCACATCAAAACCACTGACGAGTCATCTTGGGCGACAGTGGCCATCTCATTCTACAATGTTTCCTGGCCATTACCCAAGGTATAAAAAAAGCAGGGGATCCGTGACCGGATCCCCTGCTTCTATTGAAGAGTAACCTTTAGTGACTTAGTGTGTTACCAACGGTCCCCACCGCCACCACGGTTTCCGCCGCCGCCACGATTTCCGCCACCACCGCCACCACCAAATCCGGTTCGTGGCGCTTGGGGCTTCGCTTCATTGACCGTCAGGGCACGCCCGCCCATTTCGGTCCCATTCAGCGCCTCAATCGCGGCCTTGGCTTCAGTATCCGAGGCCATTTCCACAAAACCAAATCCCCGAGACTGCCCGGTGTACTTGTCCGTAATAATTTTAGCCGACGTCACGGCGCCGTGCTGCCCAAAAAGGTCAGCCAATTCTTGCTCCGCCGTGGAATACGGCAGGCCACCGACATAGATCTTTGAACCCATCGGGGTCCCTCCTTCTAAATGCGATATTGTTTTGCATGGTTCGAAGAGAAGAGAAGGGAAGGAACGGCCCGAGAACGCAAACCAGGTGGCGACTTAGGACTAACTTCCAATCAGACTCCTTGCGGATTCCTTGGCAAAACAACATCAGTGATGGGCCCGTCACTCAAACATCCACCACGTGGCCCGAATGTCGTGATGAATTTCTTTTAGGTAGCATAAGTCAGAATGGAAAATAATGCAACAATCCCCAGGTGAGAACCTACTACTCAGGAGCATTATTTTCAGGAAATTAATTGGGGAACACCCTTGCCATCAATCGCTTCTTCGGTGATCACAACTCGCTTAATGTTTTTCAGGGCTGGAACATCATACATCAAATCCAGCATCACTTCCTCCAGAATAGAACGTAATCCCCTGGCTCCCGTTTTCATTGACGAGGCCCTGGTGGCAACGGCCTGAACCGCCTCAGGGGTAAAATCCAACTGCACCCCATCTAATTGAAATAACGCTTGATATTGTTTCAGAAGAGCATTTTTCGGTTCCTGGAGGACCCGAACCATATCCTCCATGCGCAAATCATTCAGAGAGGCCAGAATCGGAAACCTGCCCACAAATTCAGGGATGAGTCCATACTTCAAAAGATCCTCCGGCTTGAGTTTTCCCATTAATTGATCAGAGGTCAATCCCTGACCATTAGAGGGAACTGCCCCAAAACCCATTCGCTTCTGATTGGTCCGTTGAGCAATAATATCCTCCACTCCGACAAACGCACCGCCACAGATAAAGAGAATATTGGTCGTATCCACCCTAAGAAATTCCTGCTCAGGATGTTTTCTGCCCCCCTTGGGAGGCACATTACATAACGTCCCTTCCACCAATTTCAGCAATGCCTGTTGGACACCTTCCCCAGACACATCCCGCGTAATAGATGCGCTTTCAGATTTCCGGCTAATCTTATCAATTTCATCGATATAGATAATGCCCACTTGGGCTCTGGCCATATTGAAATCGCACGACTGCAACAACTTCAAGACCACATTTTCCACATCTTCGCCGACATATCCCGCTTCCGTCACCGTGGTGGCATCAGCAATGGCAAAGGGCACATGCAAAATTTTAGCTAAGGTTTTCGCCAGTAAGGTCTTGCCGGTTCCAGTTGGCCCGATCAACATCACATTCCCTTTTTCCAATTCCACATCAGGCAAGTCTTTGCCGCTAAACACACGTTTATAATGATTGTGAACGGCAACCGACAGAACCTTTTTGGCACGATCCTGTCCAATCACATACTGGTCAAGCACCGCTTTGATTTCAGGAGGTGTCGGCAAGGGGCCAGCTGGCGGCTCGACGGGGGACTGACCTTCGGTATGGCCTGATAAAAACTTTGAACATTGTTGGATGCAATCCGCACAAATCAACACCGACCCTGGTGCCTGACATTGCGTACAGGCCTGTTTCGCCGGGGCCTGGATCAAATTCGTTGCTCCAGGTTTTGCCCGACCACAAAAGGAGCAGACCGCATCCGCACGATTTCGTCCTTGCTTCGAATCCCAAAAAGCCACAGCAGTTACCTTTCCTTACGCTTCGCCAGATATCAATCTAATAGGTGCGTTCACTCATCCATGATAAGAATGATCTTAATCTTCAAGAGGAAGGATATCAAATCATCCCCCTTTCAGGATAAACCTTCCAGGGATTCCGCCACAACCAGCGGCACAGGCTCCCATGACAATCCACGGTCCACCGTCCGAAAAAGTCCTTTTCTATTCGTGCCCACATAGAGCACATCAGAATCGACCGCAGTCATAGCTAAAGCCCGAATATTAACATTCGTCAAGCCCGCACTTCGAGCTTCCCAAGTTATTCCTCCATCTTCACTTCTAAAGACGCCGTCACGATTGGTCACATACACGACATGGGGGTGGGTATGATCGAGAATGAGATCGCTCAACATTTGATCGGAGAGCGTATCTCCAATGCGAGTCCAGGCTTGCCCTCCATCCTTGGTGACGTACAGTCCACTCAGAGTCGCAGTATACACCGTATCGGATTCACGAGGGTCAATCTTAATGCGAGTCACCCCCAATGCCCTGGAAGATTTCAGCACGTTAGAGGCCACCAACCCATTATTGACCATCCTCCAGCTTCGGGCGCCATCAATGGATTTATAGACTCCCCCACTTGTTCCGGCATAGAGCGTTTGGGGCTGCTGGGGATCGCAATCAAGCGTCACCACCATGAGCACTTCTTTCATGCCCTCCATCCGCTTGCTCCAAGTTTCCCCGCCATCGTCTGATTCAAACACACCCAAAGAGGTTGCGGCAAAAATATGGGTACTGGATCCCGGAGCAAAAACGAGTTGATGGACCACCGAAGAAATCGTCACATCATCCAATCCCGTCCGTCGTGATACCCATCGTTGGCCACCATCATAACTTTTATACACCGCATCCCCTTTAGTCCCGGCTACAATATTGGCCGGAAACAGGGGATCAATGGCCAGGGCAATGACGCGAGAATGGGTCATACCCGCAGACATGTTCTGCCAGGTCATTCCTCCATCCCGGGATTTATAAATATAGTCGTTGGTAGCGAGGTAAATAATTTTGGGGTTTGTGGGATGAAGGGCAATTTCCACC
>JACDDF010000110.1 GCA_013817135.1 Nitrospirales bacterium | reverse complement strand
GGTTACGCATCAATCGAGAAGAGGAGGTGCTCGGATGTGATCTGACACAACACCGGGAACGGGCCTATGGTTAATTCATACAAAAGAGATGTGAAGGTTTCGAGAGCAAGGGACGGTCGGATGGGTCCGTTGCCCGCGACGACTGAAGGCGTTTTTCAGAGTGTCTTAATCCAATGGAAGGATGGTTCTTATGAAGTTGATTCAAGCCATTATTAAACCCTTTAAGTTAGATGAAGTGAAAGATGCCTTGATCGAGTTGGGTATTCAGGGCATGACTGTCACCGAAGTGAAGGGATTTGGTCGTCAAAAAGGACATAAAGAGACCTACCGGGGTACTGAATATCAGATTGAATTCGTCCCAAAGATTAAACTGGAAATCGCCTTGGCCGATGAGCGAGTGGGGGAGGCGCTGGAAGCCATTATGCGTGCAGCCAAAACCGGCAGTATTGGGGATGGAAAGATTTTCGTGTCCGAGTTACATAGCGTCATCCGTATTCGTACGGGGGAATCAGGCGAAGGAGCGGTCTGACCATTGCCACCCTACCACACCACTTGTTTACTCGAGGAGGGGAAATGAATCTGTTCGTTCCACGCTTAACGCCGGGAAGGTTGACCGGACTGGGGCTATGGATGAGTCTGAGTCAGCCATTTGCTGTTTGGGCAGGTGAAGAGGGTTTGCCTAAAATCGATACGGGGGATACGGCCTGGCTCTTAATGTCTTCGGCGCTGGTGTTGTGTATGACGCTTCCTGGACTGGCCTTATTTTATGGCGGGCTGGTTCGCAAAAAAAATGTGCTCGGGACCATCATGCATACGATGGTGATTCTTTGTTTAATCAGCCTGATTTGGGTGCTGTGCGGATACAGTTTAGCCTTCGGTCCTGATGTCGGAGGGTTAATCGGCGGCCTGGAATGGGTGGGTCTGAATGGTGTGGGGTTGGATCCGAGTCCGATTTATGCGTCGACGGTGCCCCATCAAGTCTTTATGCTCTTCCAGCTCATGTTTGCCGCCATCACCGTGGCGCTGATTACCGGCAGCGTGGCCGAGCGAATGAATTTTAAAGCCTTATTGTTGTTTGCCGTCTTATGGTCTCTCCTGATTTATACCCCGTTGGCGCATTGGGTGTGGGGTGGAGGGTGGTTAGCCAAGCTTGGAGCCTTGGATTTTGCCGGTGGCGCGGTCGTCCACATCTCTTCAGGGTTCGGGGCGTTGGTCTGTGCCGTGATGCTTGGGAAGCGCAAGGGGTTTGGGACAGACCCGATGCCCCCACATGATTTGCCGATGACCATTCTGGGAGCAGGACTTCTCTGGTTCGGGTGGTTCGGCTTTAACGCGGGGAGTGCGCTAGGAGCCAATGGTGTGGCCGCGGCCGCGTTTCTCGCCACGCACACGGCCGCGTCGGCAGGGGGACTAAGCTGGATGGTGGCTGAATGGGTACACAGGGGTAAACCGACCGTGTTAGGGGTCGCCAGTGGGGTGGTCGCGGGTTTGGCCACGGTGACTCCGGCTGCAGGATTTATCGGGCCGATGTCAGCCCTCTTGATTGGGCTGGTTGCAGGCACCGTCTGTTATGTTGCGGTCGTGTGGAAAATGCGGCTTGGCTATGATGATTCGCTTGATGTCGTGGGTATTCATGGCGTGGGCGGATTTATGGGCATCTTAGCGACAGGGTTGTTTGCCTCAATCGGGGCGCAGGGTTTGTTTTTCGGAAACGCCGAACAGTTCGGTATACAAGTCGTATTGGCTTTGGTAACCTTGACCTTTTCTGTCATCGGAACCTATCTCATTCTTAAAATCGTGGATGTGACGGTAGGGCTGAGAGTCTCCGCCCAAGACGAGGAAATGGGGTTGGATCTTAGTCAACATAATGAGCGAGCCTATTCCTAATGCAGGAGGGATGTGGATGAGCATGATTCGGTGGAAGGGGCATTGCGTCTGGTCCACCTCTGATGAGTGCCTGGCAGCGGTTACGGATATGAGAGCGTGGTATTACTTTTATAAACAGATGTGTTTGCGAAGGAGGTATTGAATGACCGCGAAAGAAGTGTTGGATTATGCGAAAAAGAACAAGGTAGAAATGGTTGACGTCAAGTTTGTCGACCTGCTGGGGACCTGGCAGCATTTTTCGATTCCTACGTCAGAGTTGACGTTGGATCTCTTTAAAGAAGGCTCTGGATTTGATGGATCGTCAATGCGGGGGTGGCGTGCGATCCAAAATAGTGACATGTTGATCGTCCCTGATCCGAATACCGCCTGCATGGATCCGTTCATGGAGATTCCGACGTTAAGCATTGTGGGGGATGTGCAAGATCCCATTACCCGAACCGTCTATGAGCGGGATCCCCGCGGAGTGGCCCTTCGCGCGGAGCAATATCTCAAGAGCACCAAAATCGGGGATGTTTCCTATTGGGGTCCTGAAGCCGAATTTTTTATTTTTGACCATGTGTCGTTCGATCAAAACAGTCACTCCAGTTACTACTTTGTCGACTCGGAAGAGGGCATCTGGAATTCCGGAAAAGACGGAGAGAACCTCGGGTCTCGACCGCGTCATAAGGAGGGCTATTTTCCCGTGGCCCCTGTCGACTCGCAACAGGATATCCGGTCAGAGATGTGCCGGGAAATGGAAAAAGCCGGGATCAAGGTGGAGAAACATCATCATGAAGTGGCCACCGGAGGCCAGGCCGAAATCGACCTTCGATTCGATACCATGGTCAAGATGGCCGATCAGATGATGATGTACAAATATATTGTGCGCAATGTCGCGCGTCGCCATAACAAAACCGTGACCTTTATGCCCAAGCCGCTCTATGGAGATAATGGCACCGGGATGCATACCCATCAGAGTATCTGGAAAGACGGGAAGCCATTGTTTGCGGGAAAGGAATATGCGGGTGTCTCGCAGATGTGCTTGTATTATATCGGCGGGATCCTTAAACATGGTCCGGCGTTAGCCGCGCTCACCAACCCGATTACGAATTCCTACAAACGGCTGACCCCGGGCTTTGAAGCACCGGTGTTGCTCGCCTATTCCAGCCGGAATCGATCGGCGGGCATCCGGATTCCCATGTACTCGCCGAGTCCCAAGGCCAAACGCATTGAGGTCCGGTTCCCTGATCCCTCGTGTAATCCGTATTTGGCCTTCAGTGCCATGCTCATGGCCGGGTTAGACGGGATTCAAAATAAAATTCATCCGGGCGAGGCCATGGATAAGAATCTCTATGACTTAGAGCCGGAGGAATTAGGAAATATTCCCTCATTGCCGTCGAGTCTGGAACAGGCCTTAAAGGCTCTTGAGGATGACCATGAATTTCTCTTGAAAGGCGGAGTGTTTTCCGAGGACCTGCTTGAAGCCTGGATTGCCCATAAACGGACCAATGAAATCGATGCGATTCGAGTCAGGCCACACCCGTATGAATATTTCATGTACTATGATTG
Source organism: Nitrospirales bacterium (assembly GCA_013817135.1). Classification (GTDB taxonomy): domain Bacteria; phylum Nitrospirota; class Nitrospiria; order Nitrospirales; family UBA8639; genus Nitrospira_E. Next base: position 3,609 of record JACDDF010000110.1, on the reverse strand, counting down.
TTAAGCGCTGAAAAGTGGCCTTCCCCACGTTCCTGTGGGGAAGGCATACGGATTCCTAACGCCCGGGTGAGTCAATGATGGGAATAAACAATTCCTTGTGATGCCCGGGCGTTACTGTTTGGGAAACCGTTGAAGGAATTGTTTGCGAATTTTCGTCATTCTGGTGTGAATGGCATGCTCCAGATCGTCGGCTCCCTGAAGCCAGTTTGTGGTGAGCATCCCGAGCCGGCGAGCTAAAAAAACCATTTCATCAGAACCGGATGGTGGCAGGACCAGATCCTGGGCATGGCCACGGACTATTCGAAGTCCGTCAATGAGTTGTCGAAAATACAGGTAATCGTCTTTGAGCTGAGCCCCGTCTTCAAGAGTGAACAGGCCTTCCCCGCTCAGGTGATCGATGGCCTCAATCGTATTGGGCGTGCGAATGGAAGGATGGTCGTGCCCGTGCATGAGTTGAAGATATTGCACGGTATACTCCACATCAAGCAGGCCACCGGCTCCGTATTTGACATGCGTGGTTCCCGGCTGGACCAACTCTTTGATTTGACGTTCACGAAGATGGAGGGCCGTCTGAAGATCCCATGGGTCTGGGGCATAGACAAATTGGTCACGATGGTGTTCAACGGCTTTTCCCACCGCACGATTTCCAGCAAGAAAACGGAGCTTGAGTAACGCCTGTCGTTCAAAAGGAGCGGCTCCACCCTGTGGCGCATAATAGCGCTGAATCTCGTGGAGGGAATTGGCGAGGAGGCCTTTTTCTCCATGGGGGCGCAACCGGGTATCCAGGTGAAAAATGCCTTCCTGCTTGGCTTCAATCCATTGGAGAAATTCCTGCGCCCAGCGTTCAAAATAATCTGAAAATTCCTGAGTCGTCTGGCCTCGCGAAGGTTTGCCGGGCATTTGATAGACGAACAGAATCTCGATATCTGAGGCATACCCTAATTCGCCGCCTCCGAGTTTTCCTAATCCAAAAATCGCCATCGAAGGAGGAGTGGTGAGGGAGGCTTTCGGATTGATCGCTTGTTGAGAATGCAGAAGGGCCTGGTTGAGAATGACATCAGCGAGATTGGTCAGGGCCATGGAAAAGTCGGGGAGTGGACTATTTTCCAGGAGATGACGCATGTCGATTCGGAACAGCTCTTCGTCTTTCCATTGATTCAAACGCTGTTTTTTGTCGACAGGAGTTTTGGCTTTAAGCAATAACGGCTCTATGGCTTTGCTGAGCACAGATTTTGATCGAATCAGGGGGCCTTTTTGGTATTGATTCATCATGGGCAACAAATTGTCATGCTGCCGACGGAGTAAATCCTCCCACAGGTAATCACTGCTGCCAAAGAGTTGAGCCAGTCGTTCCAGAGTGGAAGCCTGGCTTAGCTTGGTAAGATGCGAGGGGGTATTCGCCTGCTCTAACCATAGATCCAGGAATTGATCAAAATGATCGAGCGCTTTCCCGGGGTCCGGTGCCCATCTCAGATAATGGGTGAATTCTTTGAGTAAGGTGGCCGCCGTTCGCAGTTCCTGTTGTTCGCCTTTTCCCTCAATTTTTCCACCCTGACGTCCGCGGACATAGAGCCGGTTCCGGACGCGGTGGTTGGCGACTTCAATCTTGGCTTTCACAATATAGATGCCGCGCATGGCCAGGGCATTGGCAAAGGTGTACAAAAATGCCGGCGTATCGGTTGAGCTAATATCCAGAATGGTTTCATGACTGCCGCGCGGGTTGGAAAACGTGATGTGGACCGGATGGACCATCTCCGTCGGTTTTTGACGCATGTTCTCTAAATTCTCAATGAGCCGGCGATTCACCTGTCGACGGGCTTGCCGGATCTGATTCTTTTGAAGAAGGATGAGAAGGGCCGTCACCATCTCTTGAAACTCACGTTGTTCGGGTTTGGCAAATTTCAGATCTTCAAGAGCCTGAACATGAAAGACATCCACGACAATTTTCCGGGTCAACCCTCGAGTCGCTTGTGAGGAAGTGCCCGTGGATGTAAGGCCTTGCAATGATGGTGTTGATGAAAGAGTTGGAGCCATTTTTTCTAAAGACGTGAAAATCGTGGCCTCTCGAATATCCAGCCCAAATGAAGATAAGACGCCACAGAATGTGGCAAACTCCGAAAAATAATCGTAACCCACCAGAGTCAGTTGAAATTGACGAGTGGGCAGTGTCCGGATCGAGATAGCACAGGGTCGTTCAAACGTGAGCTGGTTCGCCAGGGCTACATGTTCCAGGATCGCGGCGGGAGGAAAGCTTTCAAAATAATCCGGGTCCATCTGCTGGACAAAATCTCTGATCAACGCCGGACGAAGATCAGGACATTGAGTCTGATAAGACTGGATCCGCTCTGATTCGTTCATGGTGCCGAGTATACTGAAAAATTGTTGCATTGTAAGGCCGGACGCGCTCCCGTATAATTTTCCTCTTCACGATGACCGCTTTTAAACCACATGCAGCTTCTGAGGGTGATCCTCCGGCTGCTTGCCTTCCCGATCCCACGCCTTTACTCCTGGCTTCAGGACTTATCACGCAAGATGTCGCCCGGATCCTTCAGGCCTATGGCCTACAGGAGTGGGAACGAGCCGACCATAATCTTCAGGCTATGGCCGGGGACCCGGTCACCCGGAAAGCCCTGGCGACCATTCTGCCTGCCGTGTTACGCAGCGTTGCGCGTACGGCCGATCCGGATCAGGCCATGAATGAATGGGAACGCTATGTCGACTCCGGTATTCAACGGCTCCAACTATTTCAATATTTAGCGATGGTCCCGCATGTGGTCGAAGTGTTGGGAGCGGCATTCGGAAATAGTCCGGCCATGGCGCAAACGTTTATCCGTGATCCATTATTAGTGTATTGGATTGAAGATGATGGGATCCTGCGACGGCGGATGACGCGGAGTGCTCTTGAGGCCAACGTGCAGGCTGCCCTCGGTACGGTGACGAGTTTTGAGGGGAAATGCGAAGCGTTACGACGGATGAAGCGGCGAGAAATGCTCCGAATCGGAATTCGCGATTTATTGAGCATAGCCACGCCCGTAGAAACCTATACCGTCTTGTCGGATCTCGCCTCAGTAGTCATTCAGGCAGTCTATGAACTGGTGAACGAGGAGTTAACCCAGCGGTTTGGTGATTTTGGAGTGGGGGTATCGACCGGGAAAAAGGCGGACGGTTTCTCCGTGCTGGCCATGGGGAAACTCGGAGGCTGGGAGCTTAATTACAGCTCGGATGTCGATCTCATTTATGTGTACCATGCTCCCGAAGGGAAGACGAAAGCGGGGAAGGGACAAACCAGTATTGCTCGTGTGCTGTATTGTGAAACCCTGGCCAGGGAACTCACGGCGGTCTTGACGGCGCCAACAGCCGAAGGCGCCTTGTTTCGGGTCGATCTACGGCTCCGTCCGGAAGGGATGGTCGGACCGTTGGCCTCGTCCCTGGAGGACGCGCTTCATTATTACGCGGGTCGAGGCCGAACCTGGGAACGCCTGGCCTTTCTCAAAGCCAAACCTATTGCCGGAAATCTTCGTGTGGGGCAATCATTAATCAAAGGGTTGACAGAATTTGTCTATGGGAATGAAGAAGCCGAAGACCAGGTATTTCCATCCATTCAATCAC
>JACDDF010000109.1 GCA_013817135.1 Nitrospirales bacterium | reverse complement strand
ACGGAAACCCGGTGAGGCCGGTTGGATCACACGGTCAGGGAACCCCGGTTGCACAGAGTAAGAAAGTCGAGATGATGCGGCCCGTGAGTAGGCGATATGTTCGGGACGGAATCCGCAGGCAGGCCTGCATGACCAGAATCCTGAAAATGCATGGTGCCATGGTTCGGATTTGTCTATTCCCGTGAAGGGCCCGTCCCCTCACAATTGAAAAAAATAACCACGTAAGGTCCGGGAAAGTTTGACTGTGCTGTCTATAGATGCCGTTGGGATAGACGAATCTTCTGATGAAAAAGGAAAAGTATCCATTTCAATCAATGGAGAATGTATCCTTATAATATGAAAGCTGGTCAACGGGTTTAAGACGGTTATCGCTTATGGATTGTGCTTCAAAATTAATTGAGCATAAAAGGGATGCATAGATCCTTTGACCGTGAAGCCATCACATGCAACGTTAGAAGATCCGCTTATTTCGGCGAAAGCTGCCGGACTCTTCTATGTCACAGATGAGCGTCCGGGTCTTGTGCGAAAAAGAGCAGGAAAAGGATTTCGTTATGTCGCAGTTAATGGCAAAGGAATCCGGAGTATAAACCTTTTTGTGCGAATTAAGGCTCTGGCCATTCCGCCTGCCTGACAGGAGATTTTCATATGATACAGGCCGTTATTTTCGATGTGGATGGTACTCTCATGGATACGAATTATTTGCATGTGGAGGCGTGGGCTCGTGCGTTCATGACAGTCAATAATCCAGTTCCGAGATCGGAAATCCACTATCAGATTGGAAAAGGATCTGACCTGATGCTTGGTGCGCTTCTTCGAGAGGAGTTACATCAACAAGCTAATGAGCTACATAGTCAAATTTTCGGCGAGCTGAAACATCATGGCTGTCCATTGCCTGGAGCCAAAGAACTCATTAAGACCCTCTCATTACAGGGCTTGGAAATCTGGCTGGCCACGAGTGCGAAATCGGAGGAATTGGAACATCATGTTCAAGCACTTGAGGCGAAAGATAAACTGGCCGGGCTGGTTTCGTCGGACGATGTCGACAATGCGAAACCCGCACCGGATATTTTCCAGCAAACTTTAGAGAGGGCCGGTCGCTCTCCGCAGGAGAGCATTGTGGTGGGTGACACGATTTGGGATATTCAATCGGCTCAAGGCTGTGGACTTCAGACGGTGGCGGTCCTGACCGGGGGCGCCTTTAGTCGTCAGGAGTTGCAGGAGGCGGGGGCGATCGCTGTGTACAAGGGTTGTGCAGAACTTCTGGAATCCGGGTTCCCCAATGCGATTGGGACGAAAAAATAAGCACGGATTTTCAGGATATGTGAGTTAAATGTTTCCTTAAGCCAAAAAGGATTCTGTCTTTCTGCGCGAAATGTTGAACGGGATTTTGCAAGTCAGGGGAGGGTGGAACGGTTCTCGGCGATCAAGCCGCGTCAATCGTTCATTTCCCGCATAACTGACAGATCCGATTTCATGTGTCCCCACGGCGGGTAATCACTCGATAGAGCCAGAGGAACAGGATGGCCCCCATGACGGCCATCACAAAGCCGACGGGATCGTCCTGCCCATACATGCCGATCATTCGGCCGAGCATTCCACCGAAGAGCGCCCCAATGATGCCGATGGCGACAGTGGCGAGAAATCCACCAGGATCTTTCCCGGGCATTAAGAGTTTTCCGACTACTCCCACAATTAATCCAAAGACGATCCAACCGATGACACTCATAACTCATCCCTCCTATTTAATAATTGGGTTTTCCCGGTCTTGTGGGTTTCCCGCCCCTGCTTTTACCAAAAGACCGGCCTGCTCCTGATAATTTTCTCGGTAAATTTGGAAGACCGCCAGGGCGATTCCAAGCAGAATCGGACCAAGAAACAACCCAATAAACCCGAAGTAGGCGAGCCCGCCTAACGAGGCGAAGAAGAGAAACAGGATGGGCAGATCCGCTTTCGAGCCGACGAGGAGGGGTTGCAAGATATTATCCATGAGTCCGACCAATCCAATTCCTATAGCGATCATGACCACTCCTTTCCAAATGGGAGCGGTCCAGAACAGGTAGACGGCGACCGGGGCCCAGACCAATGCCGTGCCTCCAAAGGGCAGAAGAGAAAACATTGCGCTCAAGGCTCCCAGAAACACAGAAAAGGGCACGCCCAATGCCCAATAGAAGAGGCCTGCGGTGAAACCTTGCGCCAGAGCCGTGAGCAGGGTCCCCTGAACCACTGCCACCATCACATGGTCCAGGCGCTCCATGATTGCCGCCTTATAGCTTTCTTCGATAGGGATAGCTTCGTAAAATGCCTCATAGAGTCGATTGCCGTCGCGAAACAAAAAGAACAGGGTAAAGAGAATCACAAAGAAATCCATGACGAGATCCAGGGTGTTTTTCGCCAGCCCCCCGACACTTGAGAGGAGGGCTCCGCTTACCACTTTCCCTCCTTCAACCAATGTCGCCTGGAAATCCCCATAGGCTACGACAAATCGGCCCAATAAATCTTGCGAGAGGTTGCCGATCAGAGGTAGTTGCGCGACAAGACCAGGAAGTCTGTGCAGTCCACCGTCTTTCACCCAGTTCATCGCGAAATGATATGCATTAATGGCTTCTGTAATCACCAGAAATGCAAGATACACAACCGGCAACACGGCGAGCAGCATGACACTGAAAGTGCTCAGGGCCGCGGAGATGGATGTCCGGTCTCCGAGCATCCGGTTCAGCCATTGATAGAGGGGATAGAAGAGGCGAACCAAAATCATGGCCCACAAAATCGGGGTCATGAACGGGGCAAAAACGAGAGCCAACGCATAGAGCAGGATGGAACACAAGACGAGGAAGGCCACTGAGAGAACTTGTGGTGACATTTATGGTGACGCCGTTAAAATGTAATGTATGAGTATACCTGAAGAAACCTTCCACGCGGGTGAGAAAAAATCAGGAGGGTGATTTCTGACACACGTTTCCACCATCTTTTGACTTCATTCACTTCAAATGTAGGCGGAAGTACGCCTTGGAGCCCGAAGGATTCAAGCCATGACCCCAGTCCCTCCCTTGGGACAAATCAAATCGGCGTTTATAGCTTCTGATATATCATTTCGGAACTTCAGGGCCAAGCCGCGCGAACCAACTTTACTGAATAGGCGCACACATACACGCGTCTATACTGAGGTATATTGAAAGAATTTTGCCCCTTCATCGCAACCCCGACCATCATTTGCGGCGACCGGATCTACGAAATTTGTACGAAGGGCCATTATGAAACGCAACTCAGTCACTTAATTGAATAAGACCACACGAGGAAGTGTCATGATAACGGATAAAATTCATAGGGAATCCCCTAAAGTATCCAGTGTGTGTTGGTGCCTACGAGGGGATTATTCGCATGACCTCAAAATCCTAATGATCATTGAACGAGCACGATGTTCTCTAAAAGGAATTGGGAACTGAGATGACGCTCCCACTGGCGTGAGCATTCGAACGACTGGCCCTGGTGAGGTCTGCATACCGGACCTTCATTCCACCCACGAAGAATCACCGCTGTAATAGAATTGTAGGAACGGAGAGGAGGGGATCTCGGCCAGCGGCAATGGAACACCTCATCTGAATCGGGTATTGGCTACCGCACTTCCTGGCCTTTGGTTGCACCCGGGGCATCCACTTCCTGTGACTCAGGCAATCGTTGAGGCCCTTGAATGTTTCGTTTCAGTATGGGAGGAAGACCTTATGCGTATTCGTGGAGGGGGGTAAGTTTGTTTTTTGCTTTCACTGGCATCTCAGATATCTCCTTCAAGAGGAAATCTTCGTATAGTCCTTCGTTCAGGGGTATTCTGAAATAAAGTAAATTCGGGAAGAAAGGGGAGTCTCTGAATCGAGACTCCCCTTTATGAGTGTGTGAGACATCTGAAGCAGATGAAGGAGGACAGAAAGGAACGCAAGCCGCCGGACTGACGAGGATCAATGAACATTTGAACGGTCCGCACTTGCAAAAGGGGGTCTTCCTTCATTGTTGTTATACCACGGCTGATGTTGCCGTCAGGGGGTACCGTGGTGCGCCAAGCACACCCCCGATCATGGCAGCAGAGGCCCCCAACATCAACGTGATAAATGTCCAGATCGATGCCTGAGAAACGGCTTTGGCCGTGGCGTCCGCAGTTTCGCGAGCTTGCTGTTGAGCTTGGCCTTTGAGCTCCTCATACTGTGTCATGGTCTTTTGGTAAGTGTCTGCCCACCCTTGTACCGCCTTCTCAGCTTCCTGCTGACTCATATCCGTTCGGGCAACCAATATGTTCGCCACGGCTTTTTTGTCCGCTTCGGATGCCACATTTTTTCCTTGTCGGATCATCCGATCAAGCGCGGTTACCATTGGCTCATCGGGTTGTTGGGGGTTACTCGCGGATTGTTGAGCTGACTCCTTCACATTCTCTTTTGTCTGTTTCGCCGTATTCTTCAGAGAATCGGGTTGTAGTTGTTTTTTCCCGGTTTGCTGGAGTAGGAGTTTGGCCTCCTGTTGTATGTCTTTCCATGTCACATCGGTCTGAGGGACCTGACTCTTGACGAAGTCAGAAACCTCTGGAGCGAGACCAGCCATTCCTTGGCCGGTGGCAGAAAGAGCGCTGCCCATGACACCGAAGGCGCCTCCGATGAGACTTCCTGCCGCGCTGGTGAGAAAATATACAGTCACGAGTGTTGCTGCCCCCCAGGTGATCAGCCCATGGAGTAATCCATCGGTTTGAGTTGGGATCCCCGCGAGACGGCCCGCCACCCACCCTCCGGCCACGAGGGCGATCATGCTAGCGACGATCCACCAGATTGCTGCTCCAATGCTGAAGGTGAATGCTGTGGGAGTCTCGCCCTGGAGAGGGTCAATGGTGCTCGCTCCGATTCCGATTCCGAACAGACTGAGGGAAAGTTGTACAACAAGAACGATAATGATTCCCCCCAAAATAGCAGCCCATGAGATTCGCCTCATCGCCGCCGTTCGGTCTTCCCCGGGCCCTTTGTTTATTACCACAGCCATAAAATAATCCTCCTTTTAAAAATTGGTGAGTCTAAAAAATCCAGGAAATTGGACTGTCATGCTTACTGGCAGAAGTCTGAACTGGCTGCACGGTCGATGGTCATTGCTCTCCCTCGATGAGCATGCCGCTTTCTCATTCTGAACTTCCCTGACTGAGAAGGTTCAAAGAATCATTCCCTGGGTTAAGTAAGCAGGAATCCTTTCCTAATTTGGGCTTGATGACGCATAGAGCGGAAATGGAAATAGAATAGAAGTCGCGCATCAACCGCATGGAGCGAGCTTGGAGTAGTACGAATAATGAAGATTCTATCTTATCTTCTTAACGTTAACAGTTTGAGGGTTCCCCCAAAACAGATAAAAACGCCGATGTATAAAATAAAATGTCTACAAGCCGAGGTTGGTGAAGTCTTACCTGAAAGACTTCCACGAAAAGCTGGAGTCGAATGATTTATCTCTGCTGTCAGAAATAACCGGGTAGGACGATCCATCATGGCATGGTCCGATGCCTTTGCCATTTTGCCGGTCTAAATCATGGATATCTTGATAGAAATGACCCAGATTGGTGAGAGTTATAGATGTTTTCCAATAGTGAAGATACGCATTTGTCAGTTGAAGGGGTGATAACAAATAGCGAACTATTAGACATGATTGTGGTATGCCCTATGTTAAACATTCAACAGAAAGAATGGGTCTTCACTGGCTAAGCCTAAGGGGAATTTCTATGCACGGCAGAAAGTGTGTGTTATTCGTCGCGATCCTCTTCATGTCCTTATCGGTTGGCCAATCCGAGTCAGTGTGGCCTCAAGACTCGGTGGTGAACAATGATGACCCCACAGGCCTCTCGCCCCAACATGCTCCAAAGGAAATTGCAGTAGGGACTGACAAGATTGACGATAGGCTCATCACCCAACGTCTTGCGGACGTGTTTCAGAATTTACCTGCGCTTGCCGATGTCGACATTGCCGTGAAGGCCGGAGTGGTTCGCCTGAGCGGACAAACTCCCGATAAAGAATCCCATGAACAGGCTCTTGAACTTGCCGGACGCGTAGAGGGAGTGGTCAGTGTGACGGACGATATTACCCAAAAAACTGAAGTCCGTGAACGGCTGACCGTCGTCCAGGAAAAAATGGTGAGCCAATTAAATGCCTTTGTTTCCTTTCTTCCTTTATTCATCATTGCCTTGCTGGTGTTTCTCGCATTTTGGTTTCTGGCAGCCTTCATCACCAAATGGGATCGTCTGTATGAAAAAATTACTCCGCATGCGTTTTTGCAGTCGTTACTCAAACAAGTCGTTAGAGGGTCCGTGATATTTATTGGCTTTATTGTCATGCTCGAAATCCTGGACGCGACAGCCTTGATGGGTACTCTTGTGGGTGTGGCCGGCGTCATGGGACTGGCCATAGGTTTTGCCCTTCGAGATACGGTGGAAAACTACATTGCCAGCATCCTGCTGAGTATTCGACAGCCGTTTCGGCCGCTGGACCAAATCGTTTTGGAAAATTATGAAGGGCTGGTGATGAAATTGACCTCACGTGAGACCATTATCATGACCTTAGACGGGAATCATGTACGTATACCGAATGCCACCGTGTACAAAGGCATTATTCTCAATTATTCCCGTAATCCCAAACGACGATTTTCCTTTGAGGTGGGTATCGATACTGCTGTCAATATCGAGGCGGCGCTGAAACTGGCTATTAAAACCTTAAACCAAACCTCGGGGGTGATTGCTGATCCGCCGGTCCGGTGCGCGGTAGAAAAATTAGGTGATTCAAATGTGATATTGAAAATGTTTGCCTGGACGACGCAGGACCAATATGATTATCTCAAGGTAAGAAGTGAGGCTATTCGAGCCGTCAAGGAGGCCTATGACCTTGCCAATTACGAAATGCCCGAGCCCATCTATCGTCTAAAAATGCAAGGCTATTCTCATGTCGACGACCAGGCCATTTTGGAACAGGCGCAGCCCAAAAAGGAATCTCTGCCACCATCCGGTGTTCAATTTCCATCTCAGCCTGATGTCACCAAGGATACTCACATTA
>JACDDF010000108.1 GCA_013817135.1 Nitrospirales bacterium | reverse complement strand
TGTGGTTCCAATTTTTTCGGCATGTTTGATGATTAACGCTTTGGTGCAATCACGCATAAATCCAGCAGGAGCTCTTTCCAATCGTTGGAGGGCATCCGGCTCCCACACATACGGATCGGCTCCATTAGTGTTGCCAGTATTTTCAGTATTGGATTCAGAGACCATGGTTGCTGTCTCCCCAGCCGTTTTATTGGCAAAAATTGGTGTGTAGTCTTCGCTTGCCGCTTCTTGAATCATTGCTCCTGAATATTCCAAGGTAATGGTGGTCATTCCAAGCTTCCTTGCAGTTTTTTCGATTTTCGCTTTTGCCCGTCGGCGTTGAAATCCAGCGGGAACGGCTCGAATGGCTTCACGAGCATCTTTCGTCCACTGCATGGGGATATCATCATATGCTACTTGGGTTTCCAAACCACCTTCCGCCTGGGCAGCCGCATCAAAAATAGATTTATCGACTTGTTTAAATTGTGCTCCATCCAGACCACAGACAGGACACATCACCGGATGGGCGCCTTTCCCAATATATCCACATCCACCACAGACATAATAGTCTCTAGACATTCGAGCCAGATACGATTTGTTCCCTTCGCTCATTGGGGCAGTCGTTTCAGTTGGTTTTTCCTCCACCACCTGGGACATCATACCACTCAGGGTGGAACCCATTAAGTCCTGCGCAACTTCATTCCCTGCCTGCATGGTATTCCGATCGACTCCTGCCGCATCGAGGGTCCCGCCTAACGTTTTCATGGCGTCCATGGCCCCTTTGGGTAAAATATCACCAACCGCATCATCGATGACTGAATTACTGATGATGGTATGCCCCTTTTCGATGGCATATCGATGTATCGCAGTCTTTGCCACTCCCCGTGCAAAGACAGGTATCTTCTCCATCCGTCGTAAGGCTTCTTCCGTCCAGGCAATCGTGTATTCGGCCTGCGTGTCAATCGGAGGAACAAACTTCTTGTTAGATATTAATACATTGCAAGGAGCTGAACGCAAAAGATTCTCGGCATTGCTGCCAATATCCATATCATCGTCGCTATGCACCCCAATCCGTCCAACGATTAGCAGCCATGGCTGCTCTTTTCGAACGTATTGAATGATTTTCTCAAACGCTTTGCCGTCGAGAAGGGTTGTCTTAATATCTGCGCCCTCATCCTGGGCGACATCGCGAGAGACATCAAGATGAGACTGGTAAATTTTTGCTAACCCGCTGTCGATGACTTCTTCGTGAAGCTTTTCCTGCTCCTTAAATCGAAACACCTTTCCAGCCTCTTCATTCAGGACACCGGAAATACTGTGAAACGCGGCGTAATGAAAATAGGGGTCGAATGCTGAGATCGCTTCTACAGGCTTATTGAGTGCCTTTCCCAAGGCGAGCGCGGTCTTCAAACCGCCAAAGGAATAATGGCTCCCATCTACAGCTACCACAATTTTCCCACCATTCATGGGTTTGGTATCTTTCACAATGAACATGTCCGAATTACGAATCCGACGGATCACACGTTCGGTGTTACTACCGATCACAGAGTCCTTCACTGCCCCAACCCCCAAGGCCCCCATAATGGTCAAGTCATACCCATTTTTTGATATATCTTCTGCAATTGCTTTCCAGTTTCGTCCCTCAAGTGAGCGCCGCTCCAGAGGAATGTTCGCTTCCGCGCATTTCTGATCGACAAAATCCAAATACGAATCTGTAATTATTTGCAAGCCTCTGGTAATAAGGGAATCATGGATTTGGCGTTGGCGATCTAACTCCTTTTCGTCGTGATATTCCTCAGGAAGACCTGCCTCCATTTGTTTAAACCGCTTATCATGCATCTTCGCTGCATACACATGACTACCCACAATTTTCGATCCGAAAATTTTCGCGAACTGCACTCCCAGTTCTACAGCCATATTCGAATGGTCTGAATTATCAACCGGGACATATATTGTTTTGTACATCAACAAGCCTCCTTACAGATTTCCGCCATAGGAAAAGCGGCATCACACCCTCGTCTCAATCGCCGGGAAATGCTTATAAACAGATGTTTTTTCACATGAAATGAGTGCGGATCTTACCACTGGGAATTCTAGGTACGCAACCCAACAAACATTTCCACCTTGACATGAGTGAGATATTAAATATCATATATTTACCAATGGAATTGAAAGTCTACTGTTGCGTTTTTCCAGTTCATAACAAATTCAGGTCAAACACATAAGATTACTTGCAATCCTTTAGTTTACTTCTAATTGAATGTTTCAATATGAAACTAGTTGGTACCTGAGCCCCACGCTCTCACTAATCGAACCCAATAAACATTCCCATTAAAAAGCACGCAAGACTCAAACATTCGAAAAGCGATGGCTGACGCTGGAACCTACCTAACCTGTGGGCTATAGAACGATATGTGTTCCTGGCAATCCATATCGAAAGGAATAGCATTCATTGCCCCGGCCAGACTCTCCTTTTCAATCTATTTTTATGGGAACTTTTTGTTGTGGGGAATTTTAAGTTTTACCGAATTCTTCGGCCGAAAACGCCGAAAACAAGGAGTCAGTCAGCCAAAAATTGCAGATAGCGGTTAAATTACGCTATATTGAATGTTTTGTGCTTTGCTTTATTCACCAATGAGACCATGCCCATGATGGACATGTGGGCTCAAGCAATTGGTTAGGGGGACCTCGATGAGACAAACCAATTTTCTCTTCACCTCGGAATCGGTCACGGAAGGGCATCCTGATAAGATTGCCGATCAGATTTCCGACGGTATTCTTGACGCAATCATTGCAAAAGATAAGAATTGCAGGGTGGCCTGTGAAACCATTCTGACCACAGGAATCGCCTTTGTAGCCGGAGAAATTTCTACCAGGGCGTATGTAGAAATTCCTGAGATTATTCGTGAAACGATTCGTGAGGTGGGATATACCGATGCCACATGGGGATTCGATTACAACACCTGCTCGGTCTTGACCGCCATTCATAACCAGTCTGGTGATATTGCCATGGGAGTGGATTCAGGCGGCGCTGGCGATCAAGGGTTAATGTTCGGGTATGCCTCGAATGAAACCCCTGAACTCATGCCGATGCCAATTATTCTGGCCCACAGGCTCACCAGAAGACTAGCGGAGGTTCGGAAAAAGAACATACTCCCTTGGGTTCGTCCTGATGGAAAATCACAAGTAACCATCGAATATAAAAACGGCAAACCTATTCGCATTGACACCATCGTGGTTTCCACCCAGCACAGCGATGCTGTCACTTTAAAGAAAATCGAAAAAGATGTGATGGAAAAAGTGATTATTCCCGTCATGCCTAAGAAGTTATTCAATCCAAAATCTATCAAATTCCATATTAATCCCACTGGGCGATTTGTCGTCGGTGGCCCCATGGGTGATACGGGCCTTACAGGAAGAAAAATCATCGTAGACACTTATGGCGGTGTTGGCAGTCACGGAGGAGGCGCTTTTTCAGGGAAAGACCCCAGCAAAGTGGACCGATCAGCCTCATACATGGCCCGTTATATTGCAAAAAATATCATTGCTGCACAATTAGCAGAAAAATGTGAAGTGCAATTGGCGTATGCCATTGGGGTCGCAGAACCGGTTTCCATTTTGGTCGATACAAAGGGCACCGAAAAAGCGTCCATTGATCGGATTGAAAAGCTCGTCATCAAGCATTTCCCATTGACGCCCAGAGGTATCATTGAGCACCTCAAGTTGCGACGTCCTATTTATAAAAGGACGGCTGCATACGGACATTTTGGCAGAAACGAACCAGGATTCACTTGGGAGAGGACTGACAAAGCCAGCCTGCTCCGAAAAGGCGCAGGCCTATAATTTCCAAGTGCCTAGCCCGCCGAATGATGGGGAAGGGGACCAAACCTTCCCCTCTTTTCAATAGACCTTCATCACTCATAAAGAGAAGGAGAGACAATTTCTATGAGCACTGCAACTATGACCAAAACCGCCTCGATTGACTACAAAGTTGCGGATATCCGTTTGGCTGACTGGGGGAGAAAAGAACTTTGCATTGCCGAAACGGAAATGCCTGCATTGATGGCTCTTCGAGAGAAATTTCACGGCTCCCAGCCCTTAAAAGGCGCCAAGATTCTTGGCTGCATTCACATGACTATTCAAACAGGAGTGTTAATTGAAACGCTCATTGAGCTGGGCGCTGAAGTCCGCTGGTCATCCTGTAATATTTTTTCAACACAAGATCATGCTGCCGCTGCCATCGCCGCAAAGGGAATACCTGTATTCGCCTGGAAGGGTGAAACTGAAGAAGAATATGAGTGGTGCCTGGAGCAAACCATTGTAAAGGGCGGCCAACCGTGGGATGCGAACATGGTGCTGGACGACGGTGGCGACTTGACCATGATGCTCCACAAAAAATATCCAGCCATGTTGGACCGAATTCACGGGATCACTGAAGAGACAACCACCGGGGTCCATCGTTTACTGGAAATGCTAAAAGATGGCACACTAAAGGTTCCAGCCATTAATGTGAATGATTCGATCACCAAATCAAAAAATGACAATAAATATGGTTGCCGCCACAGCTTAAATGACGCAATCAAACGCGCCACCGACCACCTCCTTTCAGGGAAAAAAGCCCTGGTGATTGGGTACGGCGATGTCGGAAAAGGCTCCGCTCAATCACTCCGCCAGGAAGGCATGATTGTCAAAATTGCAGAGATTGATCCAATCTGTGCCATGCAAGCCTGCATGGATGGCTATGAAGTGGTTTCTCCCTATAAAAGTGGCATCAATACAGGCAAGGTCGAAGACACCAACTCCGTCCTGCTCCAGAACACAGATTTAGTGGTCACGGCAACCGGCAACTTGAACGTCTGCGATTCAGCCATACTGCAATCATTGAAATCTGGGGCGGTCGTTTGCAATATCGGACACTTTGACAATGAAATCGACACTGCCTTTATGCGTAAGAACTGGGAATGGGAAGAAGTAAAACCTCAGGTACATACGGTGTATCGTGACAAAGCCAGCAAGGATCATCTCATTTTACTCTCCGAAGGGCGCTTGGTGAATTTGGGAAATGGGACTGGACACCCTTCCAGAATTATGGATGGTTCATTTGCCAACCAAGTCCTCGCGCAAATATACCTCTACGAACGGAAGTTCGCCGACCAAAAAGGTGGGACAATTACAGTTCAAGTTTTACCGAAACATCTCGACGAAGAAGTGGCTGCCCATATGGTTCGTGGCTTTGGAGGGGTTATCACTAAACTCACTCAAACTCAGGCTGCCTATATTCACGTACCAGTTAATGGACCGTTCAAAGATGACAGCTACAAGTATTAATAAACAGCTCCTGCAGTTCTGAAATTTTTTCCTGTGACTCATTAACAGAGCACCGAAAAAATGATAATGGTTCCGCAATATTGATTGCGAATTCAAAAATAACCACCAGACAGTAGTATTTAGGGGGCCTTGGCTAGGACAGGGTCCCCTAGCTTTTTTCAATACATCTGGTACTCTGTATACATAAATGGTCTCAATAATTTTGAATTCTGCTATGGGATTGCCTCTTCCCAACTAAATTGTTACATTATACTATCAAGCCACTCTTTTACACGGGAAAATCAAGGCCCGTGTTAGTCGGTTTCAACAACCCACTTTCGTATATGTAAAAGAGATTTCAATCCTAGGTTTTATTTCATTAACATATCTCTCACCGCTGAATTTTCCCTCTAGTATGAGGAACATTCTCTTTGGTGACTGGAGATAGTAAGAGGACTTAGTCAGCTATGTCACGAACGTTAGACCCCTCCTTAGCCGGAACTCCACAACGAGATTACCCCACAATGATTCTGTTTGGGTCAATTGTGTTGACCACAATCGTCGGGCTCCCATTGTATGCCTATTTTTACGATTTCTCCTGGGTAGACTGGACCATGTTTATCACGCTTTACCTGTTCACAGGCTTAGGCATTACGGTTGGCTATCACCGGTTAATTACCCATCGGAGCTTCAAGTGCCCCAACTGGATTAAAGCCGCCTTCTTAATCGCAGGCGGTATGGCGTTAGAAAACTCAGCGTTAAAATGGGCCAGCGACCATATTAGGCACCATGCTCGGTGCGACCAGAAAGAAGACCCCTATAACGCCACCCTGGGTTTTTGGCACAGCCATTGTGGCTGGATTTTCTGGAAAGATCCTAATCGTGATCCCAAATATGCCACCCGCCTTCTGCAAGATCCTCTGATATTGTGGCAGGACAAATATTACCTTCCGATTCTTTTGTCGGGACTCGTATTACCATTCGTAGTGGGATTTTTGTACAACGGGTGGATTGGAGGTCTCGGGTGCTTTCTCTTGGCTGGACTTGCACGTACCTTCTTTGTGCTCAATTCAACATTCTTCATCAATTCCATTTGCCATATCTGGGGTGATCAACCCCATGGGACAGCTGATTCGAGCCGAGATAGTTGGTGGATATCATTACTCACATTTGGCGAGGGATATCACAACTATCATCATATGTATCAAAGTGACTATCGAAATGGGATTCGATGGTACAATTTTGATCCATCCAAGTGGCTTATTTGGGCGTTGAGTAGATTGGGCTTAGCCTATGATCTTCGGCGCCAGTCTCCTCACCAGTCGTAACGACATTTAGCATTTAAGGGCTCGCCCAGCCTGGATTGGAATCTCGGCCGAGGTTTTCCTCCTGCTTTTCCGCTATCCGATCAATCTCCGACCCAGCACATTATTGCGAACCTAAGAAGTCGTGTGATAAATTCGCCTGCATTCACGCGGGGTTTTGACAATATGATTACAAGTGAACTCCAACAAAATACGGGTAGATTTCTGATGAATACCTATACCCGCCTACCCATTTCGCTTGTTCGAGGAAATGGATGTCTGGTGTATGATGCAGAAGGCCGGGAATATCTCGACTGTCTCGCGGGGATTGCGGTCAATATTTTAGGCCATGCCCACCCGGATCTTGTAGAGACCATCACGCGACAAGCCCGGCAACTCATTCATACCTCCAATCTTTTTTATACCGAACCCCAAACCAAACTGGCCCAAAGGCTGGTAGAACTGTCC
>JACDDF010000107.1 GCA_013817135.1 Nitrospirales bacterium | reverse complement strand
CCAACGAGTTTTGAAGGAGAAGAAGAGCCGGGCGGTCCCACACGTATTCATAACTGGGACTGACGTATAACGACTTTCTTGGCTCTTCATAGTCGGTTAGCCAAAAGATCCCATGATAGTGTTCCATGAATTGCTGAAATCGTACATTCGCCTCTTTGAGTGATAATTCCAGTAATTCATTTCTGGTTTTCATACGATGATGTCCGATGACTTCGGAGACCAGTGCCGGCAGCAAATCTAAATATCCACTTTGGGACGCTTTGACCAGATAGTCGGTCACCCCGGCCTTGAACGCTTCAATGGCGGTTTGTTCGGACCCATTGCCGGTTAACAGAATAAACGGAGATGAGCATTGCATTTGACGAAGGGTGCGAAGAAGGGTCAGGCCATCCATTCCAGGCAATTTGAAATCTGAAATGATAATGTCAAATTGGGAGGGTGATTGTTCCAGATGACAAATGGCTTCCTCGGCATTTTCGCATTCAAGCAGCGTGTGGACCTCCTTTCCCAGGGCACGCCGGATGGCAATTCGCTCATGGGTGTTGTCTTCGACAAGCAATGCCGATACTCCCATTTGTTGGGCAATGGACATGGAGGGGTCCCCTGGTTAGGCTGTTAACGGTTGGGAGTACGGTTCGACACAACTCCAAAAGGTCCGCATGGAAATTAAGAGATTGGCAAAGTTGGCGTATCCGACCGGTTTTTTAAGGAATGCCGTACATCCATATTCATATCCTTTGTTCCGGTCCCTCTCGAGGGTGGAATTCGTGAGAATGATGACAGGTAAAAACCGGAACTGATCCTTCGCCCGAATGGTTTGGAGAACCTGATGTCCATCCAATTTCGGAAGTTTGAGGTCGAGAAGAATGAGATCAGGATGCGGATAAATGTTCGGATCCTGATATTTCCCTTGATGAAAAAGATATTCCAGGCATTCCTCTCCATCCGACACGATATGCAGATGATTGTTGAAACCGAATTGTTGCCATGCCCGTTTGGTGGCGATGACGTCATGAGGGTTATCCTCCGCCATTAAAATCGTGAGTGAACGTGCCTCATTCATCATGCGTATTTTCTCCCATTGGTACGGTAAATGAAAAAATGCTCCCTTTGCCAATCTCAGATTCCACGCTCATTTCTCCACCCAGCTTGGAGACGGATTTTTTGACCAGCGCCAACCCGATTCCGGTTCCCTCATATTCCCGTGTGGTGTGAAGGCGCTCAAAAATTTGAAAAATTTTATCCTGATATTGTGGAAGGATTCCGATGCCATTGTCACTGATGGAAAATCTGACGAAGCCATTCTTTTCCTTTCTCCAATGCACTTCAATCTTCTTTGGGGAAGAACGGTTAAATTTCACTCCATTGGAAATAAGATTTTGGAAAATCTGTTTCAGCAGATGACCATGGCCGATGACAGGGGGCCATTCCGGGGGTGTCCGGATGTCCACATCGTTCTCGATATGCAGTCCATGAAGAATTTTTTGAATAAGGTCGCCAATGTCATTCAGTTGGGGAGGAGATTCCTGGACATTCAATCGCGCCAGTTCCAGGAGATCAGAGACCAGTTCCTCGGCCTCGCACACGGCAGTGGTGATACCCTTCAAGAATTCTTGTTGTTCCGGAGGCACATTGGAGGGAAAATCTTCTATGAGAAAATCCGCATAATTATGAATGGCTCTTAAAGGAGTCCGCAAATCATGTGAGACCGCATAGGTATAAGCTTCCAGTTCTTGATTTTGGGCCATCAGTTGGTGATTGAGCCGTTTCACCTTGGATTCGGTTTGTTTCCTGGCCGTAATATCCACTACTGAACTGAGCACGAGAAGGCCTTCAGGCGTGCTGATCGGATTCAGCCCGATTTCCACAGGGAACTCACTCCCGTCCTTGCGTCGGGCGAACAGGTCCCGTCCGGCTCCCATGGCTCTGGCGGTCGGGTCGTGAGCAAATCCCGTCCGGTGGTGGGAATGTTCGTGTTGCAACCGTTCCGGCACGAGTCGATCCACCGGTTGCCCGACCAGTTCCTTCTCCGAATACCCGAAAAGCGTTTTGATCAACTTGTTGGCGAAGACGATCTTTCCGAGATGATCGACGATCAGCATTCCGCTCGGAAAGGCGTCGATCAACAGGCGCAGCCGACGCTCCTTGTCTTCCAAATGTTGTTTAGCCTGTTCTAAATCGTCCAGGAGGTTCAGGGTGGCACGATTTCGCTCTTTCAGCTCGCGTGTTCGCAGGTCGACTTTTGTCTCGAGGTCTTCTTTCAAGACCTGAATGGCATGTTGGGCCGAAAGATTTCTCAAGACGATAAACCCGGTGATCACGACGCAAAAGATGGATAACCAGCGAGTGATGATGGCGACTTCGTGTCCCGGTCCTGTGGGAGAGAGCCAGTATCCTAAAAGAATCAACAGGATCGAACTAAGGACGGCACCTTTGGTCATCAGAGGTGTTTGGAGACGCAACGTGGCCAAGATGACCAGGATATAGAGATTTCCTATTCCGATTCCCACCGGAATAAAACAGTCGAAGGCGAAAATACCCAGTGACAGGCACACAATACCCGAGAACTGAAAATTGTGCCGTCGGTTTTTGGAAAACAAAAGAGGAATTCGCATGTCGCCTTCGGTAAAGGACACGTGATATGCCTTATGATTGAGTGGGTTGTTCATCCAGACCATACGGACTGGGACGACCGAAGGATTGAGAAAGTCGATTGATCTCCTGTTTGAGTTCCAGGATTCTCAATTCCCTTCCGCACATATGCCGGTTTATTTGGAGCAGTTCGTCGTTGACTTCTTTCAGGTCGTCGGCTTGATTTCGCAAATTCTGTTCGACTGCCCGGCGTTTGTCGATTTCCTGCTGCAAGTGCCGATTGGAATCGAGTAAAGCGAATAAATTGGGTGTTGAAATGATTTTAAATACCACAGGCCATAACACCACCGCAGTCAGAAGCGAAACGCCTGCTGTATAGATCTTCAAGAATCCTTCCAAATAATAATCGGGGTTCCATACCGTCCAAATGTTGAAGATATGTGTCATACCGCAGGCAAAGATAAATGCGCTGAACAGGCCCAATAGATACTTGAAGGGTAATTTTCCTCCATGTTTGCTGAAATACAGCAGGGCTAGCGGAATGGAAAAATACGATATGGCGATGAGTGAATCGGAGATCACATGCAACCCAAGCAAAAAGGGATCCCACGAAAAACACATTCCATGGGGCATCAAACCTTTCAAGGTTTCGAACGAGGATGACGGCATTCCCTGCTCCTTTGATTTAATTTATTGAAGCGGTATTCTAAGCGATGGTTGTATTCAAATGTAAACAACTTGGAATGGTGGGAAATGACAACGAGTAGGCGATATGGATTGAGGCGAGAGCCTGTCAGAACACAAGGAGAGAAGGGTATCACGGAATGGGTTGTGACGATGGCGATACTGAACATTCTGACCCAAAGAATGGAGAAAAAATTCTGGACCAGGGCAATTATCGAGAGAAATGCCGACGTTTACATTACAGTCCAAACATTCTGAAAAATCCGCACCAAGACATGCTTTAATGAACCAGAGTTTGGATGTCACTCGACATTTTGAATATCAATAAGGAAGGATGAAAAATGATGGTAATAATGAATTAATGGTCGATAATACCGTTTTTGTTGATTAACCGCAAGGGAAAATACCTAATTGAAATAGAGCAGTGGGAGGGGGGAAATTATGGGGATTCATTCTCTTCGACTATTTCAAAAAGATGGTCGACCGGGGTTCTGATGACATTGGGTAAGGTCTTCTCAACCTATTGATTGGTGGGAAGAGAGAATACGCATTCCCGGAGTTCGATCATGGAGGCAAAACTTATTCTAGGCTGAATGAGTTCAGTTGAATCGTGATAAACCATCGGGGTTTGATTCTGCCGAAGTCGGTACGGATGTGGTTGCGGAGGGTGAATTTAGGATCCAACACCACTGGTCCGTCTGACCCCTTCCAATAAATCGCCCAATGCCAAAAGGCCTGATTGTTTTTGCGGTGCCATTTCGTGGCGAGTAGGGCATGGGAAGGCAGGGCCTCCCAGGAAACAAACGAATGTTCTCCCGGCAGGGCATGAATGCCATAATGGTGTAACAGTGTTCGAACGAAGCCCGTGTCAGACCAGAGACGCGAATCCGTAACGGTGATTCCCATTCCCAGGGCGATTGTTTTGATTTGCTGGTAGGAGACGTTGGCCAAAGTGGCCACACAAGCCAGCCCGCATCCCGTGACATCTTCTTGCACAACGGTCTTCATGCGTTCTGGTCCAACGCTCTTGTCGATTGGGAGTGACGCCATCATCCATAATGCTGGGAGAGATAGGCTTTGAGGGCGACCGCATTGTTATATTCTTGATTTTTTGCCCCGAAGAGAATGGTGACTGGACCCTGTTGAATTCGTTGCCATAGCTCCTCGATTGCTTTGGGTTTTTGCCCAAGTTCTCTTGCGTAACGTATTTGAAATTCTTCCCATCGCTTCGGTTCATGGTGAAACCAGCTTCGCAGTGCTGTTGACGGGGCAATAACTTTTTGCCACAGATCTACTTTTGCCGCCTCTTTTGTGAGTCCACGGGGCCATAGCCGGTCAATGAGAATCCGAAACCCGTCATCCGGGGCCGTGGTGTCATATACTCGTTTGATTTTGATGGCCGGATAATTGCTTTTCTTCGGGACGGTAACAACTCGGGAGGAAGCGTGTGGCAGGAGGTTTGAAGGGTGCCTGAAACAATCGGTGGTGTGGTCATTCACCAATCCGGCCGCTTGCATATGGGCGTAGATGACGGTACTCCCCACAAATCGAAATCCTCGTTTCTTGAGATCTTTTGAGAGGGCGTCGCTCTGGGAGGTGGTGGCTGGAACTTGTGCCATTTCTTTCCAGGCATTGATTATTGGGGCACCTCCCACAAAAACCCAGATGTACTGATCAAACGACCCAAATGCTTCCTGTATTGTGAGAAACGCTTTGGCGTTTGTGATGGCCGATTCAATTTTGAGGCGATTCCGAATGATCCCGGTATCTTGAAGGAGCACCGCTTTTTTTCTGGAATCGAAGCGTGCGACCTTTTCGGGATCGAATCCGGCAAACGCCCGACGATACCCTTCACGACGAAGCAGAATGGTTGACCAGGACAACCCGGCCTGCGCCCCTTCCAATGTCAGCATTTCAAAATGGCGGTGGTCTTCGTGGACGGGGATTCCCCATTCTTCATCATGGTAGGGAATGAAGTGTGGTTTCGTTCCAACCCATCCGCAGCGGATGAGTTCTTGAAACTGTAAACGTGTGGTGCGTCCCATCTGAAATCAATGGCTTTCTGCAGAGTAACGTCTTCGTGCCCTGGCCTTAAACGATCAAAACCTCTGTGCAAGAGGAACCCGGTGAAGGCTACGAATTTCTGAACAGGGTGTCAATGGATCCTTCCGGACTTCATGACTCAGCCTGAATGTCTGTCATTTGTAGGATCATGGAAAGCCATGATAAAATGATTTACACCTTCAACAGGAGGAGGCCCATGAATAGATTATTGCAGCAGTTCCCGCAAAAGATTTCCCGGTCAACCCGTTGGATCCGAGTCATGCTGGCCTGCGCTGTGGGTTTAGTGTTGTCTATGAGGCATTCTGACGCTTTCGCACAAGACACGAATGTTCCCTGGGAATGCTCGGGATATTCTGGAGAGGCTCAAACCCGATGTGTATCAACTTTGATGGAGCTGCAGCAAGAAAAAATCACCAAGTTGGAAGAACAACTGAAAACACAGGAGGGGACGGTCAACCAACTCAAAGAGAGATTGGATCGCCAGGAAGCGTCTGCCCTGAGCCAAGTTCAGGCCTCTAAGCAGGCTTCCCGTTATCCGCCGCCTTATGTTATTCCCGGCTACGGATATCCCTATGGTTCTTCCTATGGGTATACTCAGGTGCCGCCCATCGGCATCTATCTTCAACCTCCCTGGCGGTACCCCGGATATTACGGCGATGGTCCCGGATATTGGGGTTATGGGCCTCCTGCATTAGGCTATAGTTTCCGGTTTGGCGGAGGCCATCACCACCACCACCATCGGTAAGCATCAAAATCTTTAGCCTGCTTTTGGCATCTCCGGTTGTCACGCGGGAGACGCCTTTTTACCCGGCGGCTGGTACTGGCTCCCTGCTGAGTGTTTTCATGGAAACCCGTTTCAATCCGGATCGCGATGTACGGTCTCCGGGGAAAAAGCCAGGAGACACACCGCGATATACGCTGCCCCCTCAGGACCTGGGGTGCTGTACCGCACCCATTCATTGCGATAGGCGATGACCGCCTGACCGGCACTCACCTGAATGACTCCTTCTTTCGTTTCCACCCGTAATTGCCCTGAAAGGACCAGGGTATATTCATCGAATTCAGGCGTCTGCCCAGGCTCTTCCCAGCCGGATGGACTTTGCATGCGCGCGATGCTGATTTGGTCTGTATCGCAATTCACCCGTCCGATAAATTCGTCGATGAGTTTGGGTTTGTTCCCTGCAGGTTTAATCCTTGTGGGTTGCTCGATCAGTTTAGCCATACTGTCTTTGACCTCCTATTCGTGTTTTGAAAGGCGTAGCGACTGAGTATTTTTTCCCTCGCCTAATTTTTTGCCGAGCCTACTAGCCTGACATCGTTCTCGTTTTTCGTGCATGCTTGGTTAATGAATTCTCTTTGATATTGTCATGCCCGTTGAATTTTCATAGGGCCATCGAAAATCCTCTGATCAGGACGAAACAATAAATGATAGATCGCTCGGGGTTGAAGAAATCAAATTACACCCGTCGTATCTTTCTATCTCATAATGGAAACGGTAAATTCACTATGAAATCTCTATTGTAAT
Source organism: Nitrospirales bacterium (assembly GCA_013817135.1). Taxonomy (GTDB): domain Bacteria; phylum Nitrospirota; class Nitrospiria; order Nitrospirales; family UBA8639; genus Nitrospira_E. Next base: position 200 of record JACDDF010000107.1, on the reverse strand, counting down.
CTCTCAAGAAAAGATTTTGAAGTCGTCTATCCGTAATAACAAATCTTAGATTCAACTCGTAAGTGCAACAATTAATGAAGTGGTGGTGTCAAAGAATACCTCATGTGGCGTGCGATAGCCGAGCGTCTTTCTGGGTCGGTGATTAAGCCAGTCTCTCGCTTCTTGCAACTCAGCCTCGGTCACCTGAGTAAGGTCCTGGT
>JACDDF010000106.1 GCA_013817135.1 Nitrospirales bacterium | reverse complement strand
CTTTACCACAGTTCGCTCTTGTCAGCGTGGAAATGGGGCTCCATGTCTTGGCGAAGTTCGCAGAGGCTCAAGTAACTGGCAATCCTTTTGTCCTCGTCTTTATTGATGGGCGTTCAGGGGATTGGGAGGTCGTTCGAGACCTGGTTGAGGCGCTTTGGGAATGTGATCAGACCCTACGGTGCATCTTCTGTCTTCCCCCTGATCGTGCATCCTGGCCCCATCGCCTGGTTGTGAGCCGTCCAGAGCAATGGGCGATGCTTCGGATCCCCTTTCTTGGAGAAGAAGTCTTTCAATTAGCCTGTTGTTTGAGCCTGCCGTTTCCGAAATCTGGTGGAATTGTTTTCAATCGGGCAACCTACTCTGGTGTAAACTGTTGTCATTCCAAACCTCAATCGGATATCCATGTCCATAATGGTGAAGCGGCGACGGGAGCATTGGAATCCGCTCGCGGTGAATTAGCGGCTTCCAGATATTATGTTGATAATATCCTCCGATCGATGGCGGATTCTCTGTTGGTCATTAACGCAGATATGACTATTGGGGCGGTGAATCCTTCCTTGCTAAATCTTTTAGGCTATCAGGAGGAGGAGCTCATCGGGGAGTCGCCCGGCTTGATTTTTGGCGAAGAATTTTCCCAAGGTGCCATCATCGAAAATCTTTTACTTCAAGGATCGGTAAGTGGTGTGGAATCCAGTTTCCTGACTCATGAGGGTCAGAAAATCACCATTTCAGTCTCTGGTTCGATGATGCAGGATCTGCAGGGGCAATTTCAGGGGTTGGTGTGTGTGGCCCAGGATATTACCGAACGAAAACGAATGGAAGAAGAGAAGCTGCAGTTGAGTGAGCAGTTAATGGAAACGTCAAGGCAATTGGGAATGGCCGAAGTGGCGACGGGTGTGCTGCATAACGTGGGCAATGTGTTAAATAGCATTAATGTGTCTATCGGAGTTATTACGGATCTTTTGAGAAATTCGATGGTGGAGGATGTGGGTCGAATTTCACAGTTATTGGACAAGCATCGTGAAGATCTTGGAACGTACTTATCGCAGAATCCGAAGGGGAAACAAGTACCCGGTTATTTGGGGAATTTATCGGGGCAATTGAAGGAGGAGAAGCGAGTGGCACTGTTGGAATTAGATCGATTGCGGGAGTATGCCGGGCATGCTCAGCAATGTGTTGCGGCCCAACAGGATCTGGCCAAGCCCTGCGGGATGATGGAACCGGTATCTGTGGCTGAGGTGGTAGCCGAGGCCCTGGCAGTTAATCGAGAGATGGTGGAGGAAACCAAAATTATGGTAATTCAGGAGTTTCAGGAGGTGCCACAGCTCATCGTGGATAAGCATCAACTCCTTCAAATTTTGGTGGATGTCATTCGCAATGCCTGTCAGGCAATGGAGTCGGTTGCCTTGAGGCACTTAGTTGTTCGTGTCAAGCTCATCATAGGACCTCCGGATTCTATTTCCCTGGAAATTGAGGATACCGGCAGCGGGATTCCTCTCGACGACCTGACGAAAATTTTTGGGCAAGGGTATAGCACCAAATATGGAGGACGAGGTTTGAGCCTGCATCACGGTGCGTTGATGGCAAAAAATATGTGTGGGGCCCTTCGCGCTCACAGTGAGGGCATGGGACAAGGCGCTACGTTTTTTCTAGACCTGCCAGGGAACTTCCATTTTCCCGGTTTGTAATTTCTTCATCCAGTGAATCAATCGTTCGTTCTGAGCATCTCTTCATGAGTGTTGCGTTGTACTGTTGTTTCTTTCTATTGATTAGCATTTTTCATGTCCTGTCTTACGGGTTTGCACCTCAAGAGTCAGTTTGGGGAAGCCGAGAAAAATTGAAGGAGTAGGAGAATGCTTTCGGGCTTCTGTAATCCTTTTGTGTTTCTTGGAGTATCTCACGTGACTGAATATTGGCGTCGAACAGATGATGACTCTTGGGATAGCGATGGAGAAAGGACCCATGAGAACTGGATGGCTTTGTCTCATGCTGGGGAGCCACTGGCGCCCTGGTCAGGATCTTTTTCACCTCGATTGTTGATAAGAGGGCAAACAAGTTTTGATGAGCTTCAATCCAGAAAGTTATCTCATCTTGACCGTGAGGTGACAGTGCATGTGCAGGCAATTGCGGGTGATGCAGGAATGATCCCAGTTGATCTGGAGCGTGCCTTAGGAATTGGAGTCGAAGTGTTTCTCCTATCCGAGGGCTGCGAAGTCGAGTCTTCGCGTATTGTAAGTCTGTGGAGGCATAGCCTCAGAACGGGATACCTTGCTGCGTTAATTGCCTTGAATCGGGGGTCGAATCAACGCATGGTGTGGCAATCGTTTGTGGGAGGGGTGCTTCATGATATTGGCATGCTCGTGTTTTTGACTCAGCAGCCGGAGGCATTCACGACGGTCGTAGAGATAGCCCAATGCCGAGGAGGGAACTTGGCAGTGTTGGAAAGACAGGCTTTAGGGTACACACACGGCGAAAGTGGAGCCACTTTTCTGGCGCGATGGGGTATAGAGGATATGTTACTTGGGATTGTGGCGTTCCATGATGATCCATCGAATTTTCCCCATACGACCTTTGATCCTTTGACAGCTGTGTATGCCGCAAATTTTGTTGAGGGGGGAGGGATCGCTCAGGATGGAGATGGCGTCATTGGGAAAGAAGGAGAAGAGTATTTAACCCGTTTAGGTCTGTGGGATGATCTACCGATTTGGCAAAGCTGGATGCCAAGTATTCAGCAGATGGCGATTCAGTAAATACGAGTGTCGCTCAATTCATTATTCTACGGTCTGCATGGCCACTAATGCGCCTCCCTTGTGTTTACCCAGATGCTTCTCCTTACTTTCCTTAGCATTTGCCACGTCATTTTTCCTTCTTTGTGTCTCTAGTCTAGTCTGAAATTCCTGAATTCTTTGGGTTCCCATTGTCAGGAAGAGGGTGTAGGATTTGTCTGAAGGGTGCGTCTCCGAGTTATAGAAATGAGGGGGATGAAGGTCATGTCTCCGGGCGACTCGTCTTGCCACGCTTTTGATTGGAATTTTCTGGCACACTGGTGATTGTATGCATAACGAATACTGGGTAAGCTTGTAGATAATGATATTGATATTGAGGAGAGTCATGAGGATTCTGTCTAGACACTTGATTGGCGGAGTGATCGTGGGGGCATGCATCCTTTTCCTACCTCAGACCGTCGTCTCCTTGGACCCTCCTTCGGCTCCCTGTCAAAATGCTGAAGGATGTGCTGCGCAATTTCTTGAACAAATAGAATTATCTGAAGCTGATTCTGAAGCCAGATGGGATCATGCCAAGTCTTTCAATCAGATCCTCACATCCTATGGTAATTCCGCTTTGGTCAAACGTGCCGGGTTCCGTTATGGATATTGGCTCAAGGGAACCTCTCCTCTTGAGGCTATTCCCCTGTTGCAATCCGCTCTTCATGATTTTCCTGTTCTGGGGGATTATCTCACCTTTTGGATGGGGCAGGCATATGCCCATGCTGGTTTAGGGAAGGAAGCCGCAGAGGCGTTTCAACAGTTTAATGAGCACTATGCCGACTCTTTGCTTCGGGCTGAAGCACTCTATGCGGGGGGGGATGTTTTGGCAAAATTGGGTGATTGCGGCGCAGCCCTCTCGATGTGGTCCCAGGCTCTCAGTATAAAATCTGACCATCCTAAATCATCAGAAGCCTTCTTCCAAATGGGTCTTTGTTCTGCTCAAATGGGACAACGGGAAAAGGCTATTGAGATTTTCCGTGAATTATGGTGGAAATTCCCCTTAGCCCCAGAGCGAGTGCAGGCTGAGTCGTGGCTACGCCGGGAAGTGGGTTCTTTGTTTTTACCCTTCCTGGAAGAGCGATACAAGCGTAGCATGGCATTGTATAACGGGGGGGCTTTGGAGGAAGCCGTTCAAGAATTTCAACACATTACGTCTCTGTCTTCTCCCACTCCTCAGTTTTTTCAGGTCCAATACACGTTGGCCATGGCCTTGGTTCGTTTGAAACGGTATGACCAGGCAGAAGCGATACTGACCTCGCTATCGCGTTCCTCCTCCTCCAGAACAGATGATGCATGGGTATGGTTGGGAAGAGTGTATTTGCGCCAGGGGAAAGGGCCAGAATTGGAGGCTCTTGTCCGAGCCCCCTCAATTGATAGGGTAACCGGTGATCAGCAATCGATGCTCTTCACCTTTTACGGGATTTGGTTGGAAGATCATGCGCGCTGGCTAGAGGCTGGGAAGGCCTACAGGCGGGCAGGCGCTGTGGCTCACACGTTGACGCAGCGGTTGGATGCGTTTTGGCGAGTGGGGTGGATTCACTATCAACAGAAACAATTCATTGAAGCCATTGAAATTTTTCAGGAGATTATCCAGGCAGTTGGAACTCCCCAAACCGATTCTTCTCTGCATGCGGCCTCACAGGCTTTCTATTGGCTCGCCCGTGCCCAGGAACATCTTGGGCAGATGGAGCCCGCGCGAGAACGTCTAAAAAAGTTAAGCCAGGACTACCCCTTTACCTATTATGGGCAATTGGCGGAGATTCGACTCGGTCCCACAGAAATCTCGACGACACAATGGGCCGTGTTGGCATCAACTGACGTGATGAAGGTGGATACTCCAGCTCATCTTCAGCAGGATATCCACTATCAAAAAATTCAAGAGTTACGAACCCTTCATCTGCATAAGGAGGCAGTCCAAGAGCTTGAGGTTGTTTTTGCCCGCTTCGGAGCGGACCCCCAAGCTTTTCCTCAATTGGTCTCGTTAGCAAGCGAAGTTGGAGCGTACGATGTCGGGATTCGATTATCTATTCGTCATTTTGGGGCGACATTGCGGAAAGGACAACTTCATTCCTCCTCTGCTGCCTGGTTGGGCGCTTTCCCCATGGGCTACCAAAGGGTTATTCAATCGTTTGCCCCAAAGCAAGTGGACCCGTTTTTAGTCGCGGGGCTAATTCGTGAAGAAAGCCTATATAGTGCCCGCGTCGTTTCCCCTGTTGGCGCGATTGGCCTGATGCAACTCATGCCAGAGACAGCCAAAAGAGTTGGTCGTCAGTTGGGGTTACCGGATTCCGATTCTGATCGGAAGGGCCTGGAGGAACCAAGCCGCAATATTCAATTGGGGACGTATTACTTGGGTCAATTGCTGAATGAATTTCAAGGCAATATTATTTATTCAGTGGCCGCCTATAATGCTGGACCCCAGGCGGTCAAACGATGGATTGGGCAAAATGGTCATCGAGATCCGGATGAATTTATCGAGCTGATTGGATTTCGAGAAACCCGTGGATACGTGAAACGCGTACTCGGAAGCTATCGAATTTATCGGACTCTGTTTGGGGATGCCTGCCGAGGTGTTTCTCTTGACAGGTTTTGTTGAACGAATTATAGTCCGCCTCGTTTGCCCTAGCTAATAAGGAGGCGTGCACGTGAGTGTAGATAAATTAGAAACGTTGGAGGTTCGGGTTAAGAAATTACTTGATCTGGTTATTGAGCTACGGCAGAATAAATCCCACCTTGAACAGGAGTTGGAATCCACTCGAGAGCGGCTGGCAAAACACGAAGAAATGTCTGAAGGATGGGAAGAGGAGCGGACCACGATCCGGTCTAGAATTGAAAAAGTACTTGGCGAGCTTGAATTTTTGGACCGTCCGAACGATTAACCTATGGGACTAGGGCATGACGAGGACCATTGAAGTCGAAATCTTTGGTCATCGAATCTCTCTTCAAGGAGAGGGAGATGAGGCGTATTTTCATGAGTTGGCCGGGTATGTGGATGCGCAAATGCGAAACCTTGCTCAAAAAACCAGAACAAGCACACCCACTAAGCTGGCTATTTTGGCCGCAATTAACATTACGGATCAGCTTTTTCGACAAGAGAGGCACCGGCAGTTTGGGGAAGCTGAAATTGAGCGACGGACTCAGGTTTTATTGGAAACGATAGAAAAGCACCTTGAGACCAACCCGAATTAACCATTCTCTTCTTCGTATCCTTCCTTCCTGCCGTATTTAGGTATTACCTTTGAAATCAATTGGTTGAAGTACTTCATTCCGTTCGTTGCCGAATGCTTGTCGGTCTATTCCCATCATTCAGCTGCCCTTTTATTGAAATACCTCATCGTCTTCTGATATTTTACTCTTCATAAGTTATTGAATTGCAAAGAAAGAAAGGAATATCCCTCTTGTAGGGGGAATTGAACTGGAGGCCCACTATGGCAAGGGTTTTTATAGTCATTGTGGGTTTTTTGTATGATGGGATCGTACGAGGTAGGAATCTTTTTTTTGAGGGCAGGTTGAAATCTTGGAAATCGTTTTTGAAGAGGCAAATTGCTCATACCTATTCGAATGGCTCGCCTTTTGATCTAAAAATTTTAAATTTTTGGCCTGTGTTGTATCCATGTCCTTCCATTTCAAACAGTAGCTGTGAAGGCTGGATTCATTGGGTGAGTCCTTTGCGTGGCGCTATGGGCTCTTTTGTCTTAGAGCGTTGCCCTATCTCTCCTCCTCCTCGTTCCCTAAAAATCCGGGCCTTCTGTCCAATCAGATAGGCTTTTCTCCAGTTTTCGTTTTCCTTCCTTTTCTGGTTTTCCCTTGTGGTTTGGTGGGATTATTTCCGACTGACTAAGGGAGAATAAATCTTTTCTGATGATGATATGAAGAAACGAATAGGAGCTAACCTATGGACACGGTAATTCCCATACTTGCACTGGTGATCGGGATTTTTGTTGGATTTGTGTTATCGAAGGTGTATCAGCAGCAGAGGGACTTGAAGCGTCGGTCAGCCGCTGAAGAGCAAGCTCAACAGCTCACCCAAAACGCTCAACGAGAGGCTGAAAATCTGGTTAAGGAAGCAAAACTCGAAGCGAAAGATCTACTGTTTCAAGCCAAGTCTGAACTCGAAGCAAAAGAAAAGGAAAAGAGGAATGAGATTCAGGCCGCTGATCGAAAGATCATCCAGCGGGAAGAGGCCCTTGAGCGTAAGATCAGCCAATCTGAAAAACGTGATGAGGAGATGCGACGAAAAGAGCGTTCTCTTAAGGAAAAGGAAGAAGTTCTGGACAATAAAGCCGTTGCGTGCGACCAAGCCATTAAAGAGCACCGGCTTGCCCTAGAACAGGT
>JACDDF010000105.1 GCA_013817135.1 Nitrospirales bacterium | reverse complement strand
ACCCAAGCCCCCACCACTCAGCTAGATGCTTCGCTGCGCCTGCCCTGAGCGAAGCCCAAAGGGTCTGGATGAAAGAGTCTTTCAGAAGCTGAACAGGCGCACCAATGGTGAATAGGAATTGTTAGGGTCAATTGGCTGTGAGAGACGAGACGAAATTGAGCTCCACGCTACAGAGCTTGGACGAAACGAGCCAACTTAGCTTTTTTGGCTACGGTCATCAATTTGGCATCATCCGTGACAAGCGTGATGGATTCACGTTCGGCTAGGGCCAGATACAAGCAATCATACACCGGATGATTAAATTGAACCGCCAGGTCAAAGGCCCTTTTGGCCAGCTCTGAAGAAGACACAATATGGTCAAAGATCATTGAAACATTGGTGACGATGGCTTGACCTTGCTCTGGAGTGATTTCCTGGTTCTTGACCTTTTTCCAGACCACATTGCAAATTTCTGGAATAACAATGTCCGGGGCAATGAATGATCCTCCTTTTTCCAGAATTTTCCTGGCAGCCGATGAGCGGGGCTCCTCGATAAACCATTTCAGGCCCACATTGGCATCAATGACCAGGGTCACCGGTCGCGATCCTCTCGCAGGAGAACCGTGGAGTCCGTTTGCGGAGTGGAGGGAGTCATGGCTCGAATGTGATCGACCAAGGTTCGGCGATCTTCCATGGTGGGTTTGGCGGCATCGGCCAGAATTCCCCTGAGTTCTTGCTCGAGTGAGTGCCCACGCATTTCAGCTTTGGTTTTCAAGGCGGCGATAATGTGATCATCAAGATTTCTGACTATAACTTGGCCCATCGTTCCCCTCCTTTGATGTTAGCAAAAATGATATCATTCTTTAGGTTTAGGGGCAAGATCCTTCGGATGAGATCATGCCACTGGAGAGGAAGGTTTTCTCGTTGGTCAAGTCCCATCTAGTCGTTTCAGTTGGAATGGCTGTCATCAACCACGCAAGGTGCTTGCGCGAAATGTTGCCCTCTAACATCCCGTTGTCATGCTGAGTGCAACGAAGAATCTGTGTACAACCCACGCCCCCTACCACTCAGCTAGATGCTTCGCTGCGCCTGCCCTGAGCCCTTCGGCTTTTACTCAGGATAAACTCCGTCGAAGGGGCTCAGCATGACAAGCAGGGCATGGAGCCATGGCCACAACCACTCATGCCGTCTTGCTTGGGGCCGCTTTCATGGAAAGGGAAATGCGTTTGCGGGGAATGTCGACTTCCAGCACGGTGACTTTGACTTGTTGGTTGACCTGCACCACCGTGTTGGGATCGCTGACAAATTTGTTGGCGAGTTGACTGATATGCACGAGGCCATCCTGATGCACGCCGATGTCGACGAACGCGCCAAAGGCCGTGACATTGGTCACCACCCCTGACAGGATCATGCCGGCGGTGACCTGCTCGATGGATTGCACCCCTTCATCAAATTTCACGGCTTCAAATTGTTGTCGCGGATCACGGCCGGGTTTGGCCAATTCGGTGAGAATATCCGTTAAGGTCGGCTTGCCCACTTCCTCCGTGATGTATCGAGTGAGATCGATGGTGCGTTGTCTGGCAGAATCCTTCATGAGATCATTCACAGTGCAGCCTAAATCTTTCGCCATCTCGTTGACCACGGCATACCGTTCAGGATGCACGGCGCTGGCATCCAGCGGATGCTCCCCATCGGTGATGCGTAAAAATCCTGCGGCTTGCTCAAACGCTTTGGCTCCCAGGCGAGGAACTTTCTTTAATGCCGTTCGGCTCGCAAACGGGCCATGCTCCTGTCGATAGGCCACGATATTCGTGGCGAGTTGCGGACCCACACCAGAGACGGCCGTGAGCAGTTGCGGGCTCGCCATATTCACGTCCACCCCTACCCGATTGACACAACTGATGACCACATCCTGTAGCCGTTGCTTTAAGATGCCCTGATCGACATCATGTTGGTATTGCCCGACGCCGATGGCCTTGGGATCGATCTTCACCAGTTCGGCCAAGGGATCCATCAGCCGCCGCCCGATCGAGACCGCGCCACGCACCGTCACATCGTGATCGGGAAATTCCTCACGGGCGACCGGGGACGCGGAATACACGGACGCGCCGCTTTCGTTGACCATCACGATTGGGATGGCGGATGGCAACTTTAACGTGCGCAGGAACGTTTCGGTCTCCCTCCCGGCCGTCCCATTGCCCACCGCGATCGCCTCAACGTGAAAGCGCTGACACAACTCCACCACCGTGTCTCCCGCCTTGGCGGCCCCGCTTGCTCCCAGATGCGGAAAGATGGTCTCCGTATGCCGCAAGGTGCCTTGCCGGTCCAGACAGACCATTTTACATCCGGTGCGAAATCCCGGGTCGATGGCCAGTACGGTTTTCTGTCCCAGAGGTGGCGCCATGAGCAGTTGCTGCACATTTTGCGCAAACACTTCTATGGCCGTTTGATCGGCGCGGGTTTTGGTGACCAGGCGGGCTTCTGTTTCCATTGAGAGGGACAAGAGCCTGGCAAAGCTATCTTTGACGGCCAGGGTGACCTGTTCCGATGCCGGGCCTTTTCCTTTCAGAAAGAGGCGATGCAGAATTGACAGTGCTTCGACTTCCGGCACCAGCACACGAAAGGTCAGAAACCCTTCTGTTTCGCCACGCCGCATGGCCAGCACCCGATGGGATGGCGCCTTGGCCACCGGTTCTTCCCATTCAACATAATCCCGATACTTGCTGCCTTGCACATCTTTTCCGCGTACGGCCGTGGTCTTGAAGGTCCCTTGTTCCAAATACAGGGCACGCATGGAGGCGCGAGCCTGCAGATCTTCGCTGATCCATTCGGCCATGATATCGCGCGCACCGGCCAACGCATCCTCCACCGTCTCGACGCTCTGCTCCGGACTCAGAAACTTCTGTGCTTCGGGTTCGACATTCAATTGGGCATCCTGCGCCCAGATGCTCAACGCCAACGGTTCCAATCCTCGTTCTTTGGCGATCATGGCCCTGGTGCGGCGCTTGGGGCGGTAGGGTAAATAGATGTCTTCCAATTCGGTCATGGTCGTGGCCGCCTGCACCTGCCCTTGCAGCACATCGGTCAGCTTGCCTTGTTCCTCGAGCGAGGCCAGGATGACGTCCCGCCGTTTATCCAATTCTCGAAGCTGCGCCACACGGTCCCGAATGGAGGTAATGACGACCTCATCCAACCCCCCCGTGACTTCCTTGCGGTACCGTGAAAGAAACGGCACCGTGGCGCCATCATCCAGCAGACTCACCGTGGCCGTGACCTGCTTGTCGGTGATTTTCAGTTCCTTCGCAATGGTCTTATCATGTAATGCTGAATTCATGGTCTCTTTACATCCTTACTTATTCATGAGTGAAATTTTTGCCAAGAAATGGGCTTCACGCCCGCTTACGCATGAATCCTCCCCGCAACTCATTGGGATGGAATTTCCAGTTCCCATCCCCTGGCTCGCAAACACTGGTCGACTTCGCGTTGCGCCGACTGACCGGCCGATTGAGTGGTGAGCCCTTCCCTGACTCCCGGTTTTCCCATTTGACCACTGGCGAAGTCCGGGCCGGTGGGCGACATAAGTATGTGACTGCGGCAATCAACTCTATCAGCCTCAAAATCCGCTACCGTGGCACCGGCCTTGACATACTTCACTTCAGTGCATCCGCACAGGAGAAGACTTCCGATACTTACCCCCAACCATGCTTTCTTCATTGTCACCCTCTTCTTATAGATGGAGCTGTTTGGGAAAGCGGCCGTGATATGGCCTTTATGGAATAGACGGGATATACTCGTCAACTTTCAATCAGAAAAAAATTGAGGATACCGTGATCCACACCTTTCCACAAATACAACGCCTGACGATATGTCCAGGACCACACGTGTAACGTGGCCCTGAAATCGCTTATTCAAATTGGACGTTCAAAATCTTTCGATCGGCATTTTGGCCTGTCGGCAGGATAGTACACCCGAGATACACCGTTTCATTTGCTTTCACCGATATTTGGGCGGTCGTGCCCACGTTGGCTCCTGTGACTTCGGAAACGGTTGCGAGGATAGTCGCATCGGGATGTTTATCCATAATGCCCTGTTCTTGTTTCGACTGAGGACATTCACCATCCGGACGTTCGATCAGATCAAGATAGGGCCTCGCATCCATTTGTTGAAGATTCCCCCCGCCACAGGCAGTGAGACCCAGGACCGGGCAGCAATACCACCAGCGAATAGTTTTCATGAATTCCTCCAAAACCCTGTTAGAAAGAATAAAGTAACCCGGTTATCGAAAGAATATTGAATGAATCCGGCCTTGGACCCTACACATGCTGTTCGGCCTTTCAGCAGACAGGTCTGCGATCATTTTTTTCCGGCCCAATTCGGGATGGCTTCCTCAACATCACTCCACGAATTGATGACTCCGCCCGGATTGGTCGTCCCACCCCGTCAATCCATCGTAGCCGCCAAAATTGTCAATATGAAAAAACCGTTTATTTTTTTTAAACAGGTCGGGCCATCGAGACCGAGTATGCCCAATTAAAAGAAAATTTGACAGGTGCATGATTCAAGCAGGCAATCGGTTTTTTATCAAAGCAGGACAGACTAAATCCCGACAACGTGTATCGTCACGAGATCCCCACACCCGTGGTGCCTTTGGCCAATGAATCAGTGACACACAGAATGAGTGCGACACCATTCAGGGGCATGAACTAACAAAATCCGTCTGACTTCCTGGGCAGGTTGATAGGTGAAAAACCAGAATTGAAATTGATTGCGTATTGAAGGGTTGACGATTAAATCATTGATTATGTCAGCCCACCTTCCAGAACTTCGGACTACCGATTCACTCCTCCATTCCCGGAGGAGCAAGTCGGCCCAGTCTGCAGAAACCGAGGAACTCAACCTATATGACCCATGCTGGGCACAAATCATAAAACTTTCTAGGAGCCTGTCGGACTTGGGGGATCGAGCGCGAAAAAGCGGTTGAGCGAGGCCAGATTTTGACGATTTCGCCGGCCCATAGTGGGACTATGGTCCAAGAAAGCGGCGAAATATGGACCGCTTAGACACTTTTGCAGCCGATTCATCCTAAGTCCGACAGGCTCCTAGAATCCTCGACTAATCCATCAACGGAATATTGGCCGCGAGATCAAATTTGATTGCTGCCCGGATCTTGTTCTCCATTTGCAGATAGCGAGCCACTTTATGAGCCGGAAGGACGTTGCTAAGCTTTTCGGCATATTCCCTCCGCATTTTGACTTCCCCCCCATCAGTTTTGATTGATTCGTTGATGAGATCTTTGGCCACTTTATCAGGCACTGACCCTTTATTGTACGCCTCGGGATATTCGTTGATGAGTCCGCCCAAATGCTGATTTAACTGTTCCAGTTCTTTTTGATAGCCCTCGTAGAGTGGCCAGAAATCTGTAGATTCTTTGTCCGTCAAATCCATATTGCCGGCGATGAGCAGCTTCTTATCGGCTTTGACCTTATCAATCAAAATTTGCATATTGGTGATTTGTGCATTCTCCGCGAAAACCGGAGTCCCACACATGATGGCGGCGGCGATAGTAAACATGATGAACTGCTTCATAACGCTAATACTCCTTGGTTGTAGATAGATGATGAATGGGTAGGCGATAGGACTCTACTCGCTCACATCTTCGCCTGGATTTGCGGCGGGGAGCCTAGCAAAGGTCATAATTAAAGTAAACGCTGGAGGAGAGGAGATTCAACCGGTCCGTGGAAAGTTTTTAAACTGAACTGGCACAAGGGCTACCAAGCAACAATCAACTAGAGTCCTGATTGCGGATATTAGAGAGGAAGAAGACGCACACGGATGCGGCCGGAAAAATCAGCGGCTTGATCGCCTTGTAACGCAACTTCATTGATGTGGGAAAGACGCTGCAATTCTTCAAAAGAAATATTGGTGTCAAATTTTCTCTGCTCGTGGAGGTAGGCAGGGGTGAATCCACTTAACAGGATCTTCCAGGAAAAGGGCACTTGGCCGGGATTCAAACGCGTGTGCATCCAAATGACGTTCGTGCAGTGATAGTCCCGCGCTTGGAATCCGAGGTGGTCACCGGAGAAGTGAGTACGGGTCCCGGCAGCTTTCTTCGTCAGGTTAACTTCACCATCCCGTTCGACGAAGTCGGACAAGTGGACCTCAATTTTGCGCCGGCGGCCCAGGAGTGAAAAATCAATTTCGGTTTTTACCAGGTGAACCGGAGAAATCCTCCGTTATAGTCAGGGGCATTGAGAGAGGGAGGAAGCAGCAGCCGGTCACGGTTAACGTGGGTCTCTTTCGGCAGGCTTCCTTCCGGGATGACCGTTTCCAAAGCTTGGAAACTGTGCATTTCGACGCCCAATTGGATTCCCGGTAACCTCCCTGGATCTTTGAGAGAAAAATTTGGACCGTGCTTCCACTGAAAATCATACTTGGGGGGCGTCTGCTGAAGAAGCGGGACGTCGAACAATCTTTTTTCCCATTTGGGGGGATCAGGCAGCCTGTCGTTGTTCTCTTTCGTGAGAGCAAGCTTGGGGCCCAATTCCCTGCCGCCCAAAACGTTCCCGGCGACCAACATCGCTCCAACGTTCGAAGGTATACCTAGGCACGAACACACCAGAAAAGAAAGCGTTAGAGGCAGTACAATTGTCTTTGAAACATCAGTTCTGGTTGCTTGGTACATGCTGTCACTCCTTTCTTGATTTTACCCTTTCCCCACCTTTTCCTCCAAGGGGATCACTCTTGAGTCCAAAGAACATCCGTGAGTCGTCGAGCCTTAGGTGTCTGGGGTAATAGGTTCTTCAATCGCCGTTGTCCGCAAGTTCGCCGGTCATTTCCATGCTTGCCGCCCTCCTCCTCCACGACCTTGAGGATTTTGTGTCATTGTTTTGCCCGTTAACCATTTCACTCGAATAATCAAATTTTGACCTTTAGTCACGCAACGCCAAAAAAATAGTCAGTTTGACGCGATACCAGCTTGCTGAAATTCATGAGGAAAAATTTCTTTCCAAATTCGGATTCTGGTTTGCTCCCAATCCAGTTCATGAAAAAAAGGATGCCAGCCAAACCCATCCAATAATGCATGAATGTTATTCCACACCGCCATTCTCGGGTCTGAAATTCCAAGAGCTTGCAGATTCACTTCCGAAAACATCAACACGTAGGCCCCAAC
>JACDDF010000104.1 GCA_013817135.1 Nitrospirales bacterium | reverse complement strand
ATCCCAAGAGCTGCATGAGCCAATCCGGTCCAGGTCCCCATACCGCCATTCCGGCGCATCAATTTGGTCTCTTTGCCGCCCCGCTCCTTGCCGGGTTGATGTTTGTGCTGCTTCCCGAATCATTGCCCGATCCCGCGAGAATTCTAGCAACAATTTTGACTTGGGTGGTGGTGATGTGGATTACGGAACCTATTCCTCTGCCCATCACCGCTTTGCTGGGTTGTGGGCTGTGTGTCGTCGCCGGTTTGGGGACGATGCAATCCGTGTTTTCTGCCTTTGCTCACCCCATCATTTTCCTGTTTATTGGCAGTTTTTTTATTGCTGAGGCCCTATCCGTTCATGGGTTAGACCGCCGGTTTGGCAACTGGCTTTTGTCACGCAAGTGCGTGGGTTCCAACCCTATTCGTATCATGATAGCCATGAGTTTGGCTGTAGCAGGCCTGTCCATGTGGATTAGCAATACCGCGGCAACGGCGGTCATGTTACCCATTGCGCTCGGTGTGTTACGGGCACTTCGACAAGGCTATCCTAATATGGGGACTTTTGACACCGGGTTTTTGCTTTGCCTGGCTTATGGCGCCGGAATTGGGGGAGTGGCCACTCTCATTGGCACCGCGCCGAATTTAATCGGCGTGGGGCTGTTAGCCCAGCAGGCCAATATCATCGTTTCCTTTGACCAATGGTTGCTCATTGGATTGCCGTTGGCAAGTGTCATGCTGCTCGTGATGTTCACTCTTTTGTATTGGTTGCATCCTCCCCCTTCTCACTCGTCTTTTGACGAAGAATCTCCTGTTCTCAAGATTTCGGCCCTACTTCCCTGGACACGTGGGGAGCAATATACATTTGCGGTGTTTCTGTTGGCGGTCATGTTGTGGATACTCCCGGCCATACTCTCAATATGGTTTGAAGGGGATCATGTGGTCGTGCAATGGGTTCGTGTTCATTTGCCAAAAGAATTGGTGCCTATTTTTGCCTCTGGGCTCCTGTTTCTTCTGCCCTTGAATTTTCGACAGGGGAAATTCACTTTAACCTGGAAAGAAGCCGCCAATATTCATTGGGGAACCATCCTGTTGTTCGGGGGAGGCATCGCCTTTGGCGAGTTGATGGTCGAAACCGAATTGGCGAAGGCGATTGGGCAGGGTATGGTGGCTATGTTTGGCATTGAGTCCATCTGGGGTTTAACGGGTGTGGCAATTCTTACAGCCCTGGTTCTTACGGAACTCGTGTCGAATACAGCAGCCACCAGTATGATTGTGCCGGTGCTCATCGCCATTGCCCACACGGCCAATTTTTCTCCTGTCCCTCCGGTATTGGGTGCGTGTATGGCTGCAAGCCTGGCATTTGTGCTGCCGGTTTCCACTCCCCCGAATGCCATTGTCTATGGAACGGGGAGAATTCCGATTCTCCGAATGGTGCAAGCCGGATTGTTGTTGGATGCGATTGGAGGCGTGTTGATTTGGGGGACATTACGTATCTTGGGTCCACTTTTTGGAATTGATTGAGCTTCCCAACCTAGGAGATAGACCTCAATTGATTTTTAAATAATGTTCCGACATAATCCCCGTTTGCATTTCACCTGACCAAAATAACGTGTCTTTGATTCCTTCCCACATACGGTTTGCTCTGCTGACCCAAGATCCCGATCTCAAGTTGCGGGTTCAAGGTCCAGATCTTCAAGACACCATTACGGTGTTGGATGACTGTTCGTCCTTAGAAGCGGCGATGCGCTCTCAACAATTTACCGGGGTGATTCTGGATGAGTCCGGGAAGAAATTTTTCCCTGCTTTGTCGGCCCTGAATGGCCAATTGAATTTGTCGAAAACATTTATTTATGCCGGACCATTGCCCGCCTGGAGTACCATGAATCAGATCCGGCAGGTTATGGGAGATCAACCACCGGAAGAGGGGGCTATCGATCCGAAAGATGTGAGCTTGGCCAGTTATGTGGAAAAAAAATTGGGGGATTTTGTTCGAGCGATGAATGTCGGTTCAGGGAAAAACCTCTATCCCACTTTAATGAGAGCTGTTGAACGGCCCTTGATTGAACTGGCCTTACGGGAAACGCATGGCAATCAGATTAAAGCAGCCAGGCTTCTGGGCCTCAATCGCAATACACTCAGAAAAAAAATTACAGAATTTCAAATTTCCGTCAGTCAGTTAAAGCAATCTTTTGCCGGAAAACGCAAGAAGACGGAATCGGACTCTGCTGGATAGCCTTTCCCTTTCCCCCCTTGAAAAATAACCATTTCTTGACAAGACCACCAAGGCAGTCTAGCATATGGGCGGTAAGATATAGGCGCGTAGCTCAGGGGGAGAGCGCTACCTTGACACGGTAGAGGTCGGCGGTTCAATACCGCCCGCGCCTACCATTGATCTTTCTCCAAAAAAGCCTGACAGGTATCCAGCTTCTTTTATGGGAGTGGTGCCTTTTCTTGCGTTCACCACGGAATGTAGAATTTTGTTTTATTTGGTGTTTGTACTGTAATGGAATCTATTCAGGTATCGCTGAAAGGCGAAAGTATTCAGGCCCTTCCCAAAGGGATCTCGGCGAAGGCCGCAATAGAACAACTGAAGGGAGCCGTTCCACCTGAGGTGTTTGCCGTTAAGGCCAATGGTGTGGAAATAGACCTCCTGGCTTCCCTTGAGATCGATTCAACCTTGCAGCCGTTGATGTTCGATTCACCAGAAGGCAAGGAAATTTATCGGCACAGTAGCACGCATATCATGGCCCAAGCTGTGAAGGAGTGTTTTCCTACGGCACAATTGACCATTGGTCCGGCCATCGAAGAAGGCTTCTTTTATGACTTTGCCTTTGAACGCCCGTTCACGCCGGAAGATCTAGAAAAAATCGAAGCCCGAGCTTTGGAAATCATCAACCGGAACCTTTCGGTTTCAAGACGTGAGTTCTCCAAGGAAGAGGCGATAGAATTTTTTAAAAGTCGTGGTGAACCCTATAAAGTAGAGCTCATTCAGGGATTTCCTGATGGAGAGCCGGTGTCCGCTTATACTCAAGGGGACTTCGTCGACCTCTGTCGTGGCCCCCATCTGCCGGCCACTGGCTATGTCAAAGCATTCAAACTCCTGAATAGTGCAGGAGCCTATTGGCGAGGGGATGAACGAAACCCCATGTTGCAACGGCTCTATGGCACGTCCTTCCCTTCAAAAGAAGCCTTACAGGCTCATTTGGACAATTTAGAGGAGATCAAGCGTCGGGACCATAGAAAGCTTGGGAAAGATCTCGATTTATTTAGCATTCAGGACGAAACCGGGCCCGGTCTGATTTTATGGCATCCCAAAGGGGCACAGATCCGTCTGCTGATTGAAAATTTTTGGCGGGAACAACATTTGGCCAACGAGTATGAGTTGGTCTATTCGCCGCATGTTGCTCGGTTGGATTTATGGAAAACCAGCGGGCATGTGGATTTCTACAAAGAAAATATGTTCGCCCCCATGTCTGTCGAGTCCAGTGAATATCAGTTAAAGCCTATGAATTGCCCGTTTCATATCATGGTGTATAAATCACATTTGCGCAGTTATCGCGATCTGCCTATCCGTTACGGGGAATTGGGAACGGTCTACCGGTACGAACGATCCGGAGTTCTCCATGGCCTGATGAGGGTTCGGGGCTTTACCCAAGATGATGCTCATTTATTCTGCCGCCCTGACCAGCTGGGTGAAGAAGTGCAAAAGGTCCTGAAATTTATTACGAGTATGTTAGGAACTTTTGGATTTACGGAATTCAAGATGTTTCTATCCACTCGCCCCGAAAAAGCTGTAGGTACGATCGACCAATGGGATCAGGCGACGTTAGCGCTGGAAACTGCGTTGAAAAGCGGCGGCTATACCTACCAGGAAGATCCGGGGGAAGGGGTCTTTTATGGGCCTAAAATAGATGTTAAAATTCAGGACGCCTTAGGCCGATCCTGGCAATGCTCGACAGTTCAGATCGATTTCAATAATCCCGAAAGGTTTGGCCTGACTTATGTGGGTGATGATGGTAAAACTCATCAACCCATCATGATTCACAGGGCCTTACTAGGATCGATTGAACGATTTTTTGGGATTCTTTTGGAGCATTTTGGGGGTGCCTTTCCGGCCTGGTTGGCCCCCGTTCAGGTTATAGTCCTCCCAATTTCGGAAAAACATCAAGGGTATGCCCAAGAGGTTGAAAAAAATCTTCGTCGGGAGGGCTGTCGCGTCGGCTTAGACTTGCGAAATGAAAAGATTGGCCTTAAAATCCGTGAGGCTGAAAAGGCAAAGGTTCCCTTCATGATTGTCGTGGGGGATCGTGAAGCTGAATCAAAGATGGTTGCGGTTCGACAAAGGAACGGGAAAAATTTGGGGACTATGGCTATCGTTGAACTTATGACGCTTATTCGGGAAGATATGCCCGAGGCTGTTAGGAAGGGTTCTTAACTTTTCGAATGACGCGACCGGTGACACCAAAACAACGTATTAATCACTTCATCAAAAATCCTGAAGTCCGGGTTATTGGGGCTGAAGGTGAACAGCTGGGAATCCTGAAGACATCAGAGGCGATTCGGCAGGCGAGGGAAATTGGATATGACTTGGTGGAAGTGGCTCCTACCGCGGACCCTCCGGTCTGCCGTATTATGGATCATGGGAAATTTAAGTATGAACAGAGCAAAAAAGAACATCGCATGCGACTTAACCAGAAATCCACCCAGGTTAAGGAAGTTAAATTTCGGCCTCGGACAGACAAACACGATATGGAGACGAAGGTCCGCCAAATACGGGATTTCCTGGAAGAAGGGAATAAGACCAAAGTTACGGTTATGTTTCGGGGGCGAGAAATGGCCAATCAAGAGCTTGGGTTCAAAGCGATTCAGAAGGTTGTTGAGGAGTTAAAAGGCGCAGGAAATATTGAAAGTCCTCCCAGGATGGAGGGACGGAATCTTTACATGGTGGTCGCTCCGAAATAATGGGCTAATCGTGGGAGTCTGGCAATTTGTCGGTCGTTGAAAAAGGAAATAAGGAAATAAAGTATGGCAAAAATGAAATTAAAAAATCACTCAGGAGCCAGTAAACGATTTAAACGAAGCGGCTCGGGTAAGTGGATGCGGCGGAAGGCAGGAATGCGTCATATCCTCACTTCCAAGGCACCTGGAGTAAAATCCAGACTAAGCGGCGCAGTAGAGGTCAGAAAAGAAGACCGAACTTCGCTGTCTCGGTTACTCCCCTATAAGTAACATTTCAAAAATAAAGGAGAACGTGTCATGCCAAGGGTAAAAGGGGGGCCACAAACTCGACAGCGCCGGAAAAAACGGCTCAAGCTGGCGAGTGGCCAATATGGAGGAAAAAGTAAGCTTTTCCGGACTGCCACTGAATCGGTCGATAAGGGACAAGCTTATGCTTATACCGGACGAAAACAGAGAAAACGTAATTTCAGGCAGCTCTGGGTCACTCGCATCAGCGCGGCAGTTCGAGCGCAAGGAGTCACCTATAGTCAGTTCATGAACGCGCTGAAGAAAGCCAATGTGTTGTTAAATCGAAAAATGCTTTCAGAAATGGCGATTCACGATCCTCAAGGCTTTTCTCACCTTGTGTCCAGCACCAAGGGAGACGGACAACCCGTCGCCGCTTAATCTTCAGGTTTTCGTATCTCGAATTCAAACCCGGAAGTGGGCATATCGATTTGCCAGGCTTCGAGTACTTCCGGGTGAAACTCTCCAATATATCCCACTGCATGCCCATTACAACGGATTCGGCCGACTCGTCCCTCTAAAAATGAGGGATGAGTGACTGGCTCCAGTTCGTAGGGCCACACCATGTAATACATCAATAAATCCAGATAGCTATGGATCTCTGAAAAGTTTGCTCCGGAATTGGCGCTAATGGCGGCTATGGACAGTGTCGTGCGAGAACCCACATTGGCTTCCAAATCCAGTTGAGCCGTTTCTCCAACCTCAAATAGCAGATGGGGATAAAAGGCGCGAGGCGATTGGGCTTCCACCCGAAGCAGGCACGGGAAAATGGAAGGTCTTAGGCAGGCATAGGTTTGGGACATCACGTTATCCACTTCCACCAGTTGCGCATACTCCGTTTCAGCAATACGCATTCTGTCAACCAATTCCAGATGAGAAGCCATGATATTGGAAAAAATTTCCTGAAAGCCAAATCCGACCAGAAGATCACGAATACGATCGCTGGTCTGTTCTTCCACGGAGAGACTTCCAACGGTGAAGGTCTGGGGCATAATCGGGGAAAAGGAATCATAGCCTCGCGTGATGGCGACATCTTCCGCCACATCCATCACATGCATAAAATCGTTTCGAAAGGCGGGTAAAGTGACGGATACTGTTTGCCTGGTGGTTTTCACCAGGTATCCATAAGAGGCTAGGGCCTCCTGAATAGCCTCCGAGCCAAGCGGCATTCCCAAAGCCTGTTCGATTGCCTCTAGGGAAATACGTTGCGATTGATTCATGCTCAGGGGTGTTTTAACGGTTGTGCCGAACTCCGTTTCGTAGGGATATGTAATATCCACCGATTCGATGGTAGCCCCACGATCGGCTAGATTGCAGGCAAAAATGTTCAAGGCCAACACAACCATACTCAGATCGGTTCCTGTGACTTCCACGAATAAATCGGTGTCTCCCAGCTGCACTTCACCAAGTTCCCGGCTGTTGATAATGGGGGGAAAGGACAGCACCTGTCCATCCGAATCCCACAGGAGCGGCAACCGGTCGCATCCAGCCAGGATCGATCCATATTCAAGACCTTTGGGATGGACGGTGAGAATTTCGTGAGGAGTCATTTTTTCGTCAAATCCCAATGGCGTAAATCGAATTTCATCTGGTTTCACGAGGCCGTACGTGACAGGAAACGAAATGGAAGAGTACCGATAAAGGCCGATGGAAACCGTTTCACGTTTTCGTCCAAAGGCGTCAGCTAATTTTTCTTGGGTTTGAATACATTGGTCGAGACCCTCAGCTGTCATGGCATATCCCAACGAGACGCAAGCCGCCACATAAGGTCGAACGGTTTCCATGCCTTGGGCCACTTGAATTCGTCTTTTCGCGCCCTTCTTATCCGAAAAGAAGGCGTAAGGGGGCATCCCTTTATTCAACACGGATCGAATTTGTCGGGCAATCCCTTCCACGCACCATAAATCAGGCCGATTGGTATCTTGAAGCTCCACGCGCATTTCACC
>JACDDF010000103.1:6009-7188 GCA_013817135.1 Nitrospirales bacterium | reverse complement strand
TTATTACGGTTTCTGAGCAATCGAAAGCCGACTTGATTGCTGACTTAGGGGTCAACCCCTGTCAGATCACAGTTGTACCTGGAGGATGCAATCATGACGACTTCCATCCTCATATAGATCCTACTCGGATAAAACTGCAGTACGGGCTTCATCGATATCTGCTCTATGTCGGGAATCTTCACCCGCATAAAAATCCCGCCGGACTAATCCAGGCTTTTGCTTGTTTTGCCTCACGGGTTCCTCACCAATTGGTCATAGTCGGAAAGAAAGATCCACGGTTTTACCCCTCCCTCGAAACGCTGGTGGGGAAATTAGGGCTTCATGGCCGTGTGGTATTCCTGGATTATGTCAAACAAGCTGATCTTGGCGGCGTGTATGCTGGAGCCGACATGTTCGTGTTCCCCTCTCTGTATGAGGGATTCGGACTTCCTCTTGTGGAAGCCATGGCTTGTGGCATTCCTGTTATTTCAGGAAACAAAGGCGCCACGGCGGAAGTGGTCGGGGACGCCGGGATTCTCGTTGATCCCAGCAGTGTGAAAGATTTGTCAGAAGCTCTGGAGTATGTTCTGACCACACAGGGGATTCGTCAGGATCTCCGGCAACGCGGCTTGAGACGCGCACAACAGTATCGGTGGGAGAAAACCGCTACACACGTCTCTGAAATTATTGAAGGAGTGTCACGGTGAAGGTTGCGCTGGTTCATGATTGGCTGACTGGCATGCGAGGGGGGGAGCGGTGTCTCGAAGCGTTGTGTGAACTGTTCCCTGATGCCCCCATATATACGCTGTTCTATG
Organism: Nitrospirales bacterium; assembly: GCA_013817135.1. Classification (GTDB taxonomy): domain Bacteria; phylum Nitrospirota; class Nitrospiria; order Nitrospirales; family UBA8639; genus Nitrospira_E. The sequence goes on along the minus strand of JACDDF010000103.1, from coordinate 6,394 downwards.
CGGAAGGCAGTGTGTCGCAAACGATTGAGCGGCATCCCATTATTCCAAGTTATCTCAACGCGGTTCCATTTGCGAAGAGTCGCTATCGGTATTTGCTCCCTTTCTTTCCTTCAGCCATTCAGCGGTTCGATTTCCAGCAGTATGATTTGGTGGTCAGTTCGAGTCATTGTGTGGCCAAGGGCATTCGAGTGTCTCAAAAGACCTGCCATATGTCCTATGTTCATACCCCCATGCGATATATCTGGGATGGATTCGATACCTATTTTGGAAACCCCGGCTTTTGGAATTTTGGCCGATTAGGGATGGGCCTTTTTCGAACACGACTTCAGGAGTGGGATGTGAAATCCAATGCCCATGTGAGTCGTTTTATTGCCAATTCACATAA
>JACDDF010000103.1:0-5999 GCA_013817135.1 Nitrospirales bacterium | reverse complement strand
CACATAACGTGTCGGAACGAATCACACGACAGTATGGGAGGTCGGCCTGCGTGGTCTACCCTCCTGTCGATTGGCAGGCACATCAGGTGTCGCATCGCCATGAAGGATTTTACTTGATGGTCACGGCCTTTGCGCCCTACAAAAAAGTCGATTTGGCCATTGCCGCGGCGAATGAGTTGGAGCTTCCATTGAAAATTATTGGCCAAGGACAGGATGAAAAACGATTAAGGCGAATGGCCGGTCCTACTGTCGAGTTTCTTGGCTGGCAGCCAGATCATCGTGTCAGAGACTTTTACAGTCGGTGCCTGGCCGTTCTCTTCCCCGGTGAAGAGGATTTTGGTATTGTGCCTTTGGAGGCAATGGCCACCGGGAAACCGGTCATTGCCTATGGAAAGGGTGGAGCCCTTGAAACCATCGTTCCTCTCAATCCTTTGCCTAAGCAAGGCGAAAAACATTTAGAGCGTGGTGCTCAAACGAGGGGATCTCATTCCGGACTGACCGGGGTCTTCCACTATGAGCAGTCGGTCCAAGCAATTATTGAAGCCATTCAGTTGTTCAAACAGCACCTCACTGATTTCGATCCGGATGCGATTCGGGACCATGTTGAACCATTTGATCGCTCCCATTTCAAACAGCAGGTGCAGCAAGTTATCATGTCCGCTTACCATGAATTTCGTCGGGTCCCACTATGTTGAAACGCCACAGTGAATTTTTAAAAAATCTTCTCTTTCTCTCGGATTTGGTTGTGATTTGCGTCTGCTGGCTGGGCGCCTATTTCATTCGTTTTTCTGTGCCGCTATTTCCCATCACCAAAGGCATTCCTCCCATTGATCCCTATCTCTTGCTACTTTTTCCAATTGTTGCCGTGTGGGGAATTTGTTTCTATTCATTTAATCTGTATCGGCCTCGAAGAATGGGCTCTCATCTGGCGGAATTTGTCGACATTGCCAAGGCCAATACGCTGAGTATTCTGGTCCTGGTGGCGTTGACATTTTTCTCAAAACCATTTGAATTTTCCCGGTTGGTGATTGTGTATTTTTGGCTATTGAATCTGGTGGTGTTGGGTTGTTCCAGAATGGTTTTTCGGGAAGTGCTCAGGGTATTCCGGCGAATGGGATACAACCAACGACAGGTGGTGATTATCGGAGCGGGAAAACTTGGGCAGCGAATCGGGGATATGCTCAACATGCATCCAGAGCTTGGTCTGCAGGTTCGAGGGTATTTGACCCGGAATGCAGAAAAAGTCGGTCAAATATTGGAAGGGGCTCCGGTCCTTGGAACCTTTGCCCAAGCATCGGCTATTTTAACGAACAGTGTGGATATGGTCTTTTTGTGTTTGCCTCCTGACGTCGAGAGCGAAGCTGAAGGACTGATGGAAATCCTATCTGCGACCACAGCTGAAGTGAAAATCATTCCATCCATTTATGAATTTGTCACCCTGCGAGCAGAAGCTGAAATGTTTGAAGGGTTACCGATAATTACCCTTCAAGGATCTCCCCTTTATGGGTGGAATTTGTTTCTGAAACGGATGGTTGATGTCTGTGGTGCGGCCGTGGCCTTGGTGGTGGCCTCACCCATCGCGTTGTTGATTGCCGTGCTCATTAAGCTCACTTCTCCGGGTCCTGTCTTCTATCGGCAGACTCGGGTTGGCCTCGATGGGAAATCGTTTGATATTGTTAAAATTCGGACTATGCGCATGGATGCCGAAGAAAAGACAGGTCCCATCTGGGCTGAAGCCCACGATCCACGCAGGACGCTCATCGGGACTTTTCTTCGACGGACCAGTTTGGATGAATTGCCGCAATTCTGGAATGTCTTAAAGGGAGAGATGAGTATCGTGGGGCCGCGGCCCGAGCGACCTGAGTTTATTAAGAAATTCCGGGCACAGATTCCCCAATATAACCTGCGTCATAAAATGAAAGCCGGGATTACCGGCTGGGCACAAATTAATGGATTGCGCGGAAATACTTCCTGGGAAAAACGTTTAGCCTACGATATGTATTACATTGAGCATTGGTCGTTATGGCTTGATGTGAAGATTATGATTATGACTCTTTGGAAGGGGTTGATACATCGGGAGGCGTATTAGCCTTTTACTCTTCGTGCCTCTACGCGGCAGTACTCTCATCTTAATCTCTTTGCCTATCGGGCCGCATATCCCTCCCCCTGATTATTCCTGACATTGTCCTGAGAATGTATTCCTTTCATCGCTTGATGGAGATGTCTGTCACGACATTTTAAGTGAAAGAAGACGAGAAGGCATCATTTGATCCTTGTCCCAGCAGGGATCTCCTGGGACATATTAAGAAGTTCAAGGACCTCATGATCTCCTGCAGCTAATACCATGCCTTGGGATTCAATTCCCATCAGTTTTGCCGGCTTGAGATTCGCCACGACGACAATGGTTCGGCCTACCAATTCTTCCGGGGCATATTTTTTCCCAATTCCAGCCACGATCTGACGCTGTTCTATGCCGATATCCACCTGGAGCTTGAGAAGTTTTTCAGACTTTGGTACGCGTTCTGCCGTTAAGATCTTGGCCACCTTCAATTGGATTTTTTGGAAATCGGCAAGGCCGATCTGTATCACGTCGCTTGGGGCTGGTTGGTATTGGGTCGATTGAACGGGTTGAGGTGTTTCCATGTTTGTCCTGTTCGGGTGAATGGTCATTTTCTGGTCTGGGCTCTTCTGGGAGTCCGTTGGGGGGGAATCTCTTCTGGGGAATAACGCAGGGCCTTTACTGGTTTGTCCCTTATAGAGGTATGCACCCCAACGAGGGAATTCTTGCAACACGGGTGTGGAGAAATTGGTCGACAACCCCAGTCGCGTTTTCATGGTTTCGGCGATCTGTGGCATAAATGGATACACCGCCAACGTGAGAAATCGCAAGACCTCCGTGAGATGAAACAACACGGTGTGAAGACGAGGGGTGCTCCCAGGATCCTTGGCCAACATCCAGGGAGCGGTTTTATCAATATATTGATTCGCTGACTGGATTAAGCCCCACGTGGTTTCCAATGCGCGATTAAATTCTAAGTGGCGAAGGTGTGTGTCAATGGAAGGGAAAAGGGATGAAGCCGCATGTTGGAGTTGACGATCCTGATCCGTTTCGTGCTGGGCATCAGGTTGAGGAACGGTATTGTTGGAAAAATTCGCCAGCATCGTGAGAGTGCGGGAGAGCAGATTGCCAAGATCGTTCGCCAGTTCCGCGTTATACCGGCTCCCGAATGCCGTGATGGAAAAATCGCCATCCTGGCCGAATGGCACTTCCCTCAAAAGAAAATAGCGAAAGGCATCAGCGCCGAATTCTTCTACCACCGCATAGGGATCAACAACATTTCCTCGACTTTTTGACATCTTTTCCCCATTCACGGTCCACCAGCCATGAGCAAAAATGGATTGGGGCAGAGGCAGTTCCAAGCCCATTAACATGGTCGACCAATAGACGGCATGGGTGGTCAGAATATCTTTTCCGACCAGATGGAGCGACGCGGGCCAGAACTTTGAGGTGCTCGGAGTGGGAGCGACGTACTCCAGGGCTGACAGGTAATTGACTAAGGCGTCGAACCACACATAGGCCACGCAATCCCGGTCAAATGGCAATTCGACCCCCCAGGACAACCGTGACTTGGGTCGGGAAATTGACAGATCTTCAAGGGGCTTTTGGAGAAACCCTAAAACCTCATTGCGACGAGAGTCTGGTTGAATGAAGTCGGGGTTTTTCTGGATATGCTCCTTCAACCGGTTTTGAAACCGACTCATGCGAAAAAAATAATTTCGTTCACTGACCTGTTCCACCGGTCGCCGACAATCCGGGCACAGGCCGTTCTCCACATCCTTTTCTGTCCAAAATCTCTCATCAAAGGTGCAATACCAACCGGTGTATTCGGCTTGATAAATCAAGTCTTTGTCGTAGAGGACTTGAAGGTACCGTTGTACGATTGCCTGATGTTGAAGATCGGTGGTGCGAATAAACCCGTTGTTGGAGATATGCAATTGCGACCAGAGATTCTTGAACTTCGGCGTGAGGAGGTTACAATGTGCTTGCGGATCGATCCCGGCCTTGGCCGCAGCCTGTTGAACTTTTTGCCCATGTTCGTCTAATCCGGTGAGAAAAAAAACCTCGTGTCCTGTTAGCCGATAAAATCGGGCCAAAACATCGGCGGCAATGGTGGTGTAGGCATGGCCAATGTGAGGCACATCGTTGACATAATAGATAGGCGTGGTGACGTAAAACGTGTTGGACATGATGAATACATCCTCTGTTAACTCCGAACCCACATGTGTAAAACGACTCGGGTGGTCGTAGAACCGGGGTAAGTAGGCAATTGATGGTTAGGCGGGCTCTGGTGAATGGGATAATTCCAATTGGTCGTGCAGATGAAAGAAAAATTGTTCCAATCCGATTTGCACATTAAGATTTCGTTGTTGCCCTCGCTCGAGTTGGTTGAGTTCATGGATTAAGGCCAGAAGTGAAGAAGGGGTAATCTGTTGGGCCAACTCGCGAAGAGCAGTTTCTTGATCCTGGTACAGCGTGGGAGACAAGGAATGATCCAGGGTCAGCATTAGCAAGTCCCTCAGCCCTGCCCAAAACCAATGAATGGCTTCCTGTACCTGGTTAGATTTGACCAGCCCTTCACTCATATCCATCACACGGGAAGCCGACGCAGTATGTTCCCCAAATAGCAGAGCCCAGTATTGACGGAGTTTCACCTTCAATTCTATGGGGTCACAAGACAAAGCTGAACCCAACCGGCCTTCCGCAAATGCCGCGATTAAACGGTTATCCGGGTCTTCCCTGTCCGTCCGCTCCCTCAGGAATTCATAAATGCTGGCAGAGGGAAGGGGCGCAAATCGTAACGTAATGCATCGGGATCGAATCGTTGCCAAAAGGTGCTCCGGGCGACTAGTGATCAAGAGGAAGAGGCAATGGTCTGGCGGATCCTCCAATGTCTTGAGCAAGGCATTGGCCGCTTCCGTGGTCATGGAGTCGGCCTGATCAATAAGACATATTTTATGAGACCCCAGGAGAGGACGATAAATGACCAGATGTTCGATGTCGCGAATTTGCTCAATGGTGATTTTGGGATTCTGTTTTTGCGTATCTTCAGGTTGAACTAATAAAAAGTCGGGGTGGGTGGCCTGTGCAATTTGGTGGCATGATCGGCAGAGGCCGCAGGCATCTGGTGTTGGAGCAATCTGGGGGACTTCACAATGCAGATATTGGGCAAGCGCAATAGCTGTGAGTCGTTTTCCTATGGTCGGTTCTCCATGAAACAGGTACGCATGCCCCAGATGATTCGTGGAGACCGCTGTTTGGAGCCATTTAATTGGTTGTTGATGCCCGACGAGATCTCGAAATGCCATGTTGATGGGCCCCTTTGTTGGTCTGGACGCGCTTGATAGGGCGGTTGGGTTGATGGTTTGTTTGAGCCAGGCATGTCGATGGCAACGCCTGAATGAGGGGTGACATGATCGACGCGATGAGCGTGTTCAGGATATCAGGGGATTGCCGGGCATCCAACTTTTGAATGCGTTGGGGGTGCTGCTTTGCCAGGGCGAGGAAGCCTCGACGCACTCGTTGATGGAAATCCAAGGATTCCTGGTCAAGTCGATTTTGGTGCCTGGCCTTTTGGCGTCTGGTCAACCCTTCTTGGGTCGGGAGATCGAGTAAAAAGGTGAGGTGTGGAGTCAGTCCTTCGGTGGCAAATTGATGGGAATGCTTCAGGAAAGTGATATCACGGTGTCGTCCGTATCCCTGGTAGGCCAGGGTTGAATCAAAAAACCGGTCACACAGCACAATCATGCCTTTTGCGAGAGCTGGCCGAATCACATGAGCCACATGTTGGGATCGAGCAGCAAGGATCAGAGCGGTTTCACATTCGGGAGTGATGATTTCATTGTTGGATTTCGTTTTGGAGTAGGAAAGCAAAAGACGACGAATGGCCTCGGCCAAGGGGGTGCCCCCAGGCTCACGAGTTTCTAATACCTGATAGCCT